>VXME01000115.1 GCA_009861545.1 Acidobacteriota bacterium
CCCAGATCTACCCCCGTAACCGCCTCGGCTCCGTCAGATGTGTTTAAGAGATACGGAGGAGAAGGGCCCGGCGGCTTCGGCGGGGGCGGCGGGCCGGATCCGGAGAGACGGCAGCGCATGATGGAGCGGATGCAGCAGATGTCTCCCGAAGAGCGCCAGGAGTTCTTTGCCCGCATGCGGGAACGGCGCGCCGCGGGCGGCGGCGGTCCCGGCGGCCCCGGCGGGCCGAGAGCCTCCCGGCGCCGGGCGAACGCGCAACAAGGGTCGAACGTCCCGGCCGTCGAGCGGGGGGCGAGCACGATCGACGCGCTGTTCGCCCCCATCGAGGTGGAAGAGACCGACGGACGGGTCTGGGTGCTGAACGGCGGCCGCCTGTCCAGCCTGAACGTCCGTCTCGGCGTGACCGACGGCACGGCGAGCGAGCTGCTGGCCGTGGATGGCGCATCCGCGCCGAGCGGATCCGTGCCGGCGAATCGCGACGTGGAGTCGCTCCGCGCGCGCCTGGCGACGGTTGCCGACGCAGCGGCGCGCGCCGCGCTCGAGCAGCGGCTGGCGGCCCTGGAAGCCGCAGCCCCGGTGTTGCCGGCAACCACCGTTCAGGCTGCCCCGGGAACGATCGGCGCGGGCGTCCGCCTCGTGACGAACGTCAGCACGCCGGACGCGGGAAGCGGCCCCGCGGCCGGCGGCAGCGGATCTCCGCTGATCCCCCAGTTCCCCTTCGGAAGGCGCGGCCGGCGGTGACTCCCTCGAAACCGGTCATCGCGGTCGAGGACATCACCAAGGTCTACGCCATGGGCGACGTCGAGGTGCGTGCGCTCCGGGGCGTGAGTCTCTCCATCCAGGCCGGCGAGTTCGTCGCGGTCACCGGTCCGTCCGGGTCCGGCAAGTCGACGTTCATGCACATCCTCGGCTGCCTCGACCGGCCGACCCGCGGCCACTACCTGCTCGACGGCCGGGATGTCTCCCGGCTCTCGCGCGACGAACTGGCCGAGGTGCGCAACGGGAAGATCGGCTTCGTGTTCCAGGGCTTCAACCTGCTGGCGCGGACCACCGCCCTCGACAACGTCGAGCTCCCCCTGCTCTACGGCTCCCGCATGAACGGGCCGGCGCGTCACGCGCGGGCTCGCGAGATGCTGCACGCGGTCGGGCTCGACGACCGGATGGATCACTTCCCGAACCAGCTCTCGGGCGGCCAGCAGCAGCGGGTGGCGATTGCCCGCGCCCTGGTCAACCAGCCCGCCATCCTCCTGGCGGACGAGCCGACCGGCAACCTGGACTCGCGCACCAGCGTCGAGGTGATGGACATCTTCCAGCGTCTGAATCAGGAGAGCGGCATCACGGTGCTGCTGATCACGCACGAAGCGGACATCGCCGAGTACGGCAACCGGATCATCCGCTTCCACGACGGCAGGGTCCTCTCCGACCGGCCGAACGCGTCGCGGCGCGTTGCGAGCGACGAATTCGCGGCCCTGCCGCCCGACAACGCCGATGCGGCGTCGGCGGCATCCGTTCCGCAGACGGCATAGCGGGAAACGAGGTCAGAACGATGTCCGTGCTGATGGTGCTCCGCGTCGCGCTCAAGGCGCTCGGCCGCAACAAGATGCGCACCAGCCTGACCATGCTGGGGATGATCATCGGAGTTGCCGCCGTCATCACGATGGTTGCCCTCGGCAGAGGCGCACAGCAGGAGATCGAGACCCAGATCCGGTCCGCCGGCACGAACATGATCATGGTCCGCGCCGGGAACTACCGCCGCGGCGGGATCAGCATGGGCATGGGCCAGTCGCCGCGGTTGAAGGCGGACGACGTCGACGCGATCCGCGAGCGGGTGCCGGAGGCGCAGTACCTGGCCGCCGGCGTCCGGACGCGGGATCAGGTCGTCGCGGCCGGCCAGAACTGGAACACGACCATCCAGGGCACGGACATCGAGTTCCCGCAGATCCGCTTCTGGAACATCCAGCTCGGCACCTTCTTCACCACGACCCACGTCCAGAGCGCGGCGAAGGTCGCGGTGCTGGGATCCGTCGTCCGCGACAACCTGTTCGGCGAGGGCGTGGACCCGGTCGGCGCCCGCATGCGCATCCGCAACCAGTCGTTCCAAGTGCTCGGGGTCATGGCCTCCAAGGGCTCGGGACAGTTCGGCGAGGACCAGGACGACGCCATCTTCGTTCCCTACACCACCGTCAACAAGAAGCTGCGGGGGCGGGACGGGACCAACATCTCCGAGATCACCATCTCGGCCGCGTCGGCCGACCGCATCAACGCCGTGGCCGACGAGATCACGGCGGTGCTGCGCGAGGAGCATGGCCTGGGGCCGGGCGAGGACAACGACTTCATGGTCCGCACGCAGGAGGACATGACGAGCATGCGGACGCAGACGACCCAGACGATGACCGGCCTGCTGGCCAGCATCGCCGGCGTCTCGCTGATCGTCGGCGGCATCGGCATCATGAACATCATGCTGGTGTCGGTGACCGAGCGGACCCGGGAGATCGGCCTGCGCATGGCGGTCGGCGCCAAGGGACGCGACGTCCTGCTGCAGTTCCTGGTCGAAGCGATCGTCCTGAGCCTGGTCGGCGGCCTGGTCGGGGTCGGGCTCGGGTTCAGCCTGTCGGAGGGCTTGACCCAGTTCCTCGCCTGGCCGACCTCGGTCCCGGCGGATGCGGTGGTCGTCGCCGTCGGCTTCGCCGCCGCGACCGGCATCTTCTTCGGCTTCTACCCCGCCCGCAAGGCGGCGCAGCTCGACCCGATCGAATCGCTCCGTTTCGAATAGCGACGGCCGCCGAGCGCCGACGGTCGTACCCTCACGGTACAATCGGTGCGCATGCTACCGTTCGGCGAAATGGCGTCGACGCTCGTCTATCGAAAGGAAGTGCCCCGATGACGCGTTTCCTCGATCCCTACGCGGAGTGCATCCACGACACGCTCCGCATCGTCGCCGGCTACCTCTTCATGCTGCACGGCCTGCAGAAGCTGTTCGGCGTGCTCGGAGGCCAGCAGATGGAGCTGGTCTCGCTGCTCGGCCTCGCCGCGCTCATCGAGGCCGTCGGCGGCGCGCTCATCGCCCTGGGCCTGTTCACCCGGCCGGCGGCGTTCATCGCCAGCGGGGAGATGGCCGCGGCCTACTTCATGGGCCACGTGGCGCGCGAGGGACAGTTCCTGTTCCCGGTCGCCAACCAGGGGGAGCCGGCCGTGCTCTATTGCTTCCTGTTCCTCTACCTCGCGTCGGTCGGACCCGGCGCCTGGAGCCTCGACGCGCGCTTCAGGAAGGCGTGATCAGCCTGCGTCCCAGGCTCCCGGCGGGCCGAGATCGTCCAGCAACTCGCGAACGGTCCGCCGCGTCACCGGGTCCCTGAGGTCGGACGCGATCGCGGCCAGCGGCTCCAGCACGAACCGCCGCTGCCGGAACCGCGGGTGCGGGACGTGCAAGTCGGACCGGCGGACGACGAGCTCGCCCATCAGGATGATGTCGAGGTCGAGAGTCCGCGGCGCCCCGGGGAAGGGTCGTTGCCGCCCGCGCGCGCTCTCGATACGCAGGAGGCCGGCCAGCAGCGCCGCCGGCGCCAGGGCGCAGGCGCCGACCGCCGCGGCGTTGAGGAACGAGGCCTGGGGCGGAACGCCCACCGGCGCGGTCTCGACGAACGGCGACACGCGCATGCCCGCGAGCAGGTTCCCCAGCGCGGCGACGGCGAACGCAAGATGACCGGCCCGGTCGCCCTGGTTGCTGCCGAGGGCGACGGCGGTAATGCGATGAGCGGCCGGGGTGTAGCTCCCCGCCCCTACTGCTGCTTCGCCTTGCAAGTGATGCAAACCCGCGTCCAGGGAATCGCGTTGAGGCGGGCGGGCGCAATCGGTTCGCCGCAGTCGCGGCAGACGCCGTAGATTCCCTGATCGATGCGCAGCAACGCCTCTTCTATCGCCTTCAGGATCTTGGCGTCGGTCTGCTTCAGCTTGAGCTGGATGTGGACCTCGTTGTTGCCGCTGGCCTGGTCGGCCATGTCACCCTGGCGGGTGTTATTGTCCATCGGCGTCGAGAACGACTTGGCGCCGCGCTCGGCGATGATCTCCTTACGCTTCCTTATCAACGCGTCCTTGTAGACGGCCTCTTCCATGACCCGGCTCCTCCTGTTTCGGCGGCTGGCCGGCAGCGTAATCAGGGAGTCTAGCACGCTTCGTTCGGCGCTCGCCGGGCCCGGCTACTCGGTCCGCAGGGTCAGCAGCGGCTTGCGGCGCAGCACGTCCACGCTGGATGCGACGCCGACCACCAGAACGACGACGGCAGTCACCAGCATGCCGCCGATGTTGATCGCCGGGGCCGGCGTCCACGGCACGTCGAGCACCTGTCGGGTGAGCGCCCAGGTCAGGGCGAGCGCGCCGATCGAGCCGACCAGGCCGGCCAGCGTCCCCAGCACGCCGTACTCGAACACGTACATCACGGCGATCAGGCGGGTGTTCGCGCCGAGCGTCTTGAACACCGCGGCGTCGAAGAGCCGCTGGAACTTCGTCATCGCCACCGAGCCGACCAGGATCAGGCCGCCGGCCAGCAGAGCGATGGCTCCGACCACGCTGACGGCCAGCGTGACGTAGTCGAGCACCCGGCGGAACGTCCGGATGATCTCCAGGCCGTCGATGACCGAGACGTTCGGGTAGCTGTCCACGAGGTTCCGCTGAAGCGCACCGCGCGCAACGGGCCCCGCCGGCCCCCGCAAGAAGCTGATGTAGCTGTGCGGGGCGCCGTCGAACGTGCCGGGGCTGAACAGGAACATGAAGCCGCCGCTGCGCGAGTCGTCCCAGTCGACGGCGCGCACGCTCGTCACGCGCGCCTCGATCGCGCGGCCCAGCACGTCGAACCGGACCGTGTCGCCGAGCCGCATGCCCCGCTCCACCAAGCTGTCCTCGATGGAGACCTCCGCCGGACCCGCGGCTGCGGCATCCCAGAACGCGCCGGCGACGATCCTCTCGTTCTCTTCCAGCCGCTCGCGGTAGGTCACGGTGTACTCGCGCCCGAATCCCGCGCGCCGTACCGCGCGGCGCCCCTCGATGGACGTGTCGGGGCCGGTCACGGCCGTCACCCGGGCGCGCAGCACCGGCAACAGGACCGGCCCTCCGCCCTCCCCCTCGCCGCCGACGCCGGCGTCCCGGAGAATGCGCGCCACCCCGTCCGCCTGGTCCTGCTGCACGTCGATGAGAAACATGTCGGGCATGTCGTCCCGCAGCTCGAGCGAGAACGACGCCAACAGGTTCGCCTGCACCGCGTGCACGCCGATGATGAAGAAGCTGCCCAGCCCCACCGCGAGAAGCACCACGCGTGTCTGGTTGCCCGGACGGCGCAGGTTAAGCGCGGCATGCCGCAGGGGGAACCAGCGCGCCGCCTCGAGTGGGCGCGTCATGCGGACCAGGGCCCGGCCGAGCAGATGCAGTGCTCCGGCGACGCCGATGAACCCGCCGGCCACGTACGCGCCGACCTCCAGGGAAGCGGCCTGCCAGGCCGCGACCCCGACCAGCCCCAGGCCCACGAACACCGTGGCGGCCAGGCGCAGCGGGTCGCGGGGCGCCGCCGACGGCGCCTCCCCCTGCCGCAGCAGCAGCAGCGGCTTGGCGTGCCGGGTGTCGAGCAGCGGCACCAGGGCGAAGAGCAGCGAGACGAGCAGTCCCACCGCCAGCCCCTGCAGCATCGCCGAGAACGTCAGGTCGGTCGAGACGATATCGAAGCCCGTCGTCGCCGCCGCCTGCGCCGCCAGGGAATCGGGCACGGACGCCAGCACCCCCCAGGCGACGCCGATACCGAGCAGCGCCCCGCCGAGTCCCAGCAGGGCGACCTGCACGACGTAGACGGCCAGCACGCCGGCCGCCGTGGCGCCCAGGCACTTCAGGATGGCCGCGCTGCGCAGCCGTTGCTGCACGAAGACCCGCGTCACGCTCCAGACGCCGATCCCGCCCAGGATGACGATGACGAAGCCGATCAGGCTGAGGTAGTTCTCGGCGCGCGAGAAGTTCCGCTCTATGCGGTTCTCGGTTCGCCGGTACGAGCCGATGCGGACGAACGCTTCCTGCAGGTCCTCGCGCAGTCCGCGTACCAGCGGCTCGATGGACGCTTCCTCCTGCACGCGCAGCAGGAGCTGCCGTTCGACGCGGCTCCCGAACTCGATCAGGCCGGTCTCGGCCAGCGCATCGTGCGCCACGAGCACGCGCGGCCCGAGGCTGAAACCGCCGAGCTGACGGCCCGGCTCGGTCACGATGGCGTCCCGAATCGTGAACGCCTCGTCGCCGATCAGGATCTCGTCGCCGACCGCGACGCCGAGCTGCGGCAACAGCTCCCGTCCCACGAGCGCGCCGCGGTCCCGAAGCAGGGCCGGCGAGTACGCGGTGCCGCTCTGCAGCGTGAAGCGGCCGTAGAAGGGGAAGGCCGTCTCGACGCCGCGCACCTCCACGATCTTCGTCCGCGTACCGGCCCCGGCCGGCAGTCGCGCCATCGTCACGGTGTCGACCGTCTCGGTGAGCTCGGTCCCCGCGACCTCCGCCGCGCGCGCCTCGATGCGGCCCATCACCTCGTCGGACCACGGCTGGTCCGTGCGGACATAGATGTCCCCGGCGGTCAGGCTCCGCGCCTCGGTGGCCAGCGCGGTGCGAACGTTCTGCACCAGCGAGCGGAGGGCAACGATGCCGCCGACCCCGATGGCGACGCAGCAGAAGAAGAAGATCAACCGGCGCCAGGACGCCCGCAGCTCCCTGTACGCCATGCGCAGGACAAAGCTCATGGTCGGCAACCCGATCAGCCGGCGGCCGCGCCGGCCGGCTCCAGTACGGCTTCCGGGGGGGCGACGCGCTCCGTCCGGCCATCGCGCATCGCCAGCGTGACGTCCGTGCAGCCGGCCAGCTCCCGGTCGTGGGTCACGAGCATGAGCGTCGTGCCGCGCGTCCGGTTGATGTCGACCAGCAGGTCGATGACGTGGCGCCCGTTCGTGCTGTCCAGATTGCCGGTCGGCTCGTCGGCCAGCAGCAGCGGCGGGTCGTTGGCCAGCGCCCGCGCGATGGCGACCCGCTGTTGCTCGCCCCCGGACAGTTGCGACGGGTAGTGATGCCCGCGCTCGGTGAGGCCGACATCGGCCAGCAGCCGGCGCCCCTTCCCGGACGGATTCGCGACGCCGGCGATCTCCAGCGGCACCATCACGTTCTCGAGCGCGGTAAGCGAGGGGATCAGGTGGAAGAACTGGAACACGAAGCCGATCCGCGCGCCGCGGAGCCGCGCGAGCTGATCCTCGTCGAGGGCCGTAATCTCGGTGCCGCCGATCAGGACCTTGCCGGTCGACGGGGTATCCAGCCCCGCGATCAGACCGAGCAACGTCGACTTGCCGCTGCCCGAGGGACCGACGATGGACAGCGACTGCCCCGCCGGCACGGACAGATCCAGCGGATGGAGGATGGTCAGCGCGCGGTCGCCGCTCTGCACCGTCTTCGAGACGCCGCGCAACTCGATCATCGGACTCAAGGGTCGACCTCCTGCTCTGCCGCCACCCGCCGCAGCAGCGGCTCGAGCGCGGGCCAGAGATGCTCGGCGACGCGGGCCGCGCCGGCCTCGTTCGGGTGAATTCCGTCCGCCTGGTTCAGGTCCGGCACGCCGGCCACCCCCTCGAGCAGGAACGGTACGAACGTCACGTCGCGGCTCTCCGCCAACGTCCGGAACACGTCACGAAAGTTGGACGTGTATACGGCGCCGAAGTTCGGCGGCGCCTCCATGCCGGCCAGCACGACCCCGATGCCCCGGTCCAGGGCGCGGTCGATGATTCGCTCCAGGTTGTCCCGCATCTGATCGACGGGCAGCCCCCGCAAAGCGTCGTTGCCCCCCAGCGCCACCACCAGGATCCGCACATCGCCGTCGAGCGCCCAGTCGAGCCGGCGGAGACCGCCCGCCGTCGTGTCTCCCGAGACGCCCATCGCGGCGATCTCGATCGGCCAGCCGGCGCCGTCGACGCGCTCCTGCAACCGCGCCGGATAGGCGTCCTCGGCGCCCAGGCCGAGCCCCGCGGTAAGAGAGTCTCCCAGAATGACCACCCTGGCCCGCAGCGTGAAGTCGTCTCCCCCGGGCAGAGACGCCGCCGCGCCCGCTGCCGCCAACGGTTCGGTCGCGGAAATCCCCTCGCCGGTGGAGATCGGGTCGACATCGGCCGGCGCGCCGCCGCAAGCGGTCGACATCCCCCCGGCCACGCAAAGCGCGACGGCCATGCGAAGACCGCGCGTCACGCCGCTGCCAGAATAGCTCCCCACGACATCACTCCATCCCATCAATTCTACAGCCCGGACTTCGGTGGCCGCGGCCCGCCGAACCGCAGCGTGCGAAGCCACCATCCGTAGGCGGCCACGTTGATTCCGCAAGCGGCGATGCCCAGCACAACCTGCGCCTGGCGGGTAAGTCCGGCCGGGTAGAGCACCGGCAGGAGGTAGCGCGCGATGAAGTCGCCGTCGTAGCCCGACGCTCCCGCCTCCCAGCGCAGCCACTGCTCCAACGGCGTCAGCGGACAGATCGCACCCGTCAACTCGATGCCGACGCCCCACGCGACGGCCGGCAGGTGCAGCCAGGCGAGCCACGGCCAGCGCGGCACCGCGAAGCCGCCGAGCACGACGAACCCGACGAACGCCAGATGCACGCCGACCAGCAGATCGGCCGCGAGTCCGTAGAGCACCCCATCCAGTATGTCCCGAACGCCTTGCACGTCCGTTGGTCACGAACGACGATCGCCCGAACCCCAAGACGTCCACGGGGTTCATTTCATTCCGTGCGATGAAGCGACGCTCCGCATGGTCGAGACCTGCCGCAGCACCCTTTGCCCTTTCCGGACGTGTAGATGCGGCCCGGCGATTTCGGGTACGATTTGACCCCCGATGACGATTGCAGCAGCTCGCGCCGGCGCCGTCATCTGCGTAGCTGTTGCCGCCGCCGGGGCCGGCGCCAGCCTGGAAAACGCCACCATGACGACTCGTGGGCTGACCGCCGTCGCCGGCATCGAGGTCGGCCATCACACGCTCGCCGCACGGCCGACAGGCTGCACGGTCGTTCTCACCCGCGGGGGCGCCACGGCGGCGGTCGACGTGCGGGGAGCCTCGCCCGGAACGCGGGAAACGGCGCTCCTCGATCCGGTCAACTCCATTCAGCAGGTGCACGCCATCGTGCTGTCGGGCGGCAGTGCCTTCGGTCTGGCCGCCGCCGACGGGGTGATGCGCTATCTCGACGAGCAGGGCATCGGTTACCGGACGCGGACGGCGCGCGTGCCGATCGTCCCGGCCGCGATTCTCTACGATCTCGGCGTCGGCGACCCCGCGATCCGCCCCGACGCCGAGTGCGGCTACCGGGCGGCGCGGGCCGCCCGCAGCGACGGCATCCACGAAGGCAGCGTCGGGGCCGGGGCCGGCGCCACGGTGGGCAAGCTGGCCGGTCCGGACCGCGCCATGAAGGGCGGCATCGGGACGGCGCTGATCGAGCTCCCGGACGGCCTGCAGGTCGCCGCGCTGATGGCGGTGAACGCCGTCGGGGACGTGTACGACCCGGCGACGGGCGCCCTGGTCGCCGGCGTGCGGAGCACTGACGGCCTGGGCCTGGCCGGCGCCCGCGCCCTCCTGCGCCAGCCCGCGCCCGAGCCACCGGGCGGCGAGAACACGACGATCGGCGTCGTCGCCACCAACGCCCGGCTCGACAAGGCGCAGCTCGGCGTCGTCGCGCGCATGGCGCACGACGGTCTCGCGCGGGCCGTCCGGCCGGCGCACACCCCGGTGGACGGAGACGCCATCTTCGCCCTGTCGACCGGCAGCCTGGAGAGCCCCGGCAGCCTGCTGCGGATCGGCGCCCTGGCCGCCGACGTCACGGGGGAGGCCATCGTCCGTGGCGTGCGGACCGCCGGCGGGCTGCCGGGCTACCCGGCCGTCCGCGATCTCAAGGAGGGAACACCATGAACGCCGTCGTGCTTGCGGTAGTCGGTTTGATCGCGGTCTTCTCCGGGTACCGGTTCTACTCGAAGTTCATGGCCGAGAAGATCTACCGGCTCGATCCCGACTTCAAGACCCCGGCGCACGCCATGCGCGACGACATCGACTACGTGCCGACGAACCGCGTGGTCCTGTGGGGCCACCACTTCACCGCCGTCGCCGGCGCCGCACCGATCATCGGCCCGAGCATCGCCGTCGTCTGGGGCTGGCTGCCGGCGTTCCTGTGGGTGGTCATCGGCACGATGTTCTTCGCCGGCGTGCACGATTTCGGCGCCATCTGGGCCAGCGTCCGGAACAAGGCGCTGTCGGTCGGCTCGCTGACCGGCGAGGTGGTGAGCCACCGCGCGCGCAACCTGTTCATGATCGTCGTCTTCTTCCTGTTGCTGATGGTCAACGCGGTCTTCGCGGTCGCGATCGCCAGCGAGTTCATCAACACCCCGGCGAGCGTCATTCCCGCCTGGACCGCCGTCATCGTGGCGGTCGGCATCGGCATCCTGCTCTACAAGGTGGGCGTCGGGATCACCTGGCCGACGGTGGTCGGGACGATCATCCTCTACGCGGTCATCTACCTGGGCGAGCTGTTCCCGGTCGCGCTGCCCGAGACGGCCGGCATCGCACCGGCGGCGCAGTGGATCCTGATCCTGTTCGCCTACGCGGCGGTGGCGTCGATGCTGCCGGTCTGGCTGCTGTTGCAGCCGCGCGACTACATCAACGGCATCCAGCTCTTCGTCGGTCTGGGCATCCTGTACGGCGCGGTCTTCATCGCCGCCCCGACGATAGTCGCGCCGCCGATCAACCCCAACGTCCCGCCGGGGACACCGCCAATCATGCCGCTGCTGTTCGTCACCATCGCCTGCGGCGCGATCTCCGGCTTCCACGGCCTCGTCAGCTCCGGCACCACGTCGAAGCAGCTCAACACGGAGACCGACGCGCGCTTCGTCGGCTATCTGGGATCGCTCGGCGAAGGCACGCTGGCGATCGTCGCAATCATCGCGGTCACGGCCGGCTTCTCGATGACCGAGTGGCAGTCCTCCTACGCCGACGCGGAGAGCTTCGGCGCGGTGGGCGGGATCAGCGCCTTCGTCACCGGCGGCGCGCGGATCGCCTCCGAAGGGCTTGGCATACCGCTCAACTTCGCCCGGACGCTGCTCGCCGTCATGGCGGTGCTGTTCGCCGGCACGACCATGGACGCCGGGGTCCGCCTGCAGCGCTACATCGTGCAGGAATGGGGGACGATCTACAACATCCCGGCGCTCCAGAACGGCTACGTCGCGACCGCCGGCGCGGTGGGCGCCTGTCTGGTGCTGGCGTTCGGCGCGGGCGGCGCCGACGGCACCGGCGGCATGATCATCTGGCCGCTGTTCGGCACGACGAACCAGTTGCTGGCCGGACTGACACTGCTCGTCATCAGCGTCATGCTGGTCAAGCTCGGCAGACCGGCGCGCTACACGCTGATTCCGATGGTCTTCGTCACCACGATGGCTCTGCTCGCCGCGCTCTACCAGCTCAGCAGCCTCTACACGGAAGGCAGGTTCGTGCTGGTCGCCATCGACATCGTGATCATCATCACCGCCATCTTCGTCATGCTGGAGGCGGCGTCCGCGCTGATGCGCGAGCGGCGCGCCGCCGCGGCGGGGGTGGGCTAGCCTTCCGTTGTCGGTGCCGTCATGAACCCTTCGCGATTCGATGCCGTACGGGAACGGCTCGCGCAGGCCCGTACCCTGCTGGGCGAGTTCTACACGGCGCCCTACCGGGGCGCGGTGGCCCGCGCGCGCCGCGACGAGGACGACCTGTTCATGCTGTTCGTCTTCGCGGAGCTGATGGGCGTGCCGAACCCGGCCGCGTACTACACGCTGGAGCTCCAGCCGCTCCTGCTCGAGCGCTTCCACGAGTGGCACACCCGGATGGGTTTGGAGCACTCGCCCCTTGACCACTTCCGCTGCTGCTGACGGCCTGCTCGGGCGCGGCATCGTCTTCGTCGGCGGCAAGGGAGGCGTCGGCAAGACCACGACGGCGGCCGCGCTGGCGCTCGCCGCGGCGGAACGCGGCCGGACGTGCCTGGTCGTGTCCACCGACCCCGCACACTCGCTGGGCGATATCTTCGGACGCGCGATCGGCGATGCGGAGACCGCGCTGGCGCCCAACCTGACGGGGCTGGAGATCGATCCCGACCGGGCCGCCACGGCGCACATCGCGAGCGTCAAGGAGCGGATGAAGGCGCTCGTCCATCCGCGGCTGTACGACGAGATCGACCGGCAACTCGACCTGGCCGCCTACACGCCGGGCACCACGGAAGCCGCGCTGATCGAGCGGGTTGCCGAGCTGATGGCGCAGGCGGGATCGCGCTTCGACCTGGTGATCTTCGACACCGCGCCGAGCGGCCACACGGTGCGGCTGCTCTCCCTGCCGGAAGTGATGAGCGCCTGGATGGACGGCCTGCTCCGCCACCGCGAGCGCTCGTCCCGGCTCGGCGCCATGCTCGGACATCTCGAAGGCAAGCCGGGGCGGGGCGACGATCTCTCGCTGATCGACGAACACGCGGATCATGCGCGCGACAGTCGCGAGGCCCGCATCAACGACATCCTGCAGGCGCGCCGCCGCAAGTTCATCGTCGCCCGCGAACGTCTGCTCGACGTGGCCGGCACCGCGTTCCTGCTGGTGGTCAACCCGGATCGCCTGTCGATCCTGGAGAGCCGGCGCGTCGTCGACACGCTGGCCCGATTCGACCTCCCCGTGTCGTCGGTCGTCGTCAACCGCGTCCTGCCGGACACGGCCGACGCCGCCGGTGCGTTCATCGACGCCCGCCGGGCGCAGGAGCGCGCTTATCTGCGAGAGATCGAGGAGGTCTTCCCCGCACTGCCACGCACGATCGTCCCGCTCCGGCCGGACGACGTGCAGGGGTTCGACGCCCTGCGCGCCATCGGCGCCCGGCTCGTCGCCCACTGACCATGTCACCACTGCTCGCCGCCCTCATCTGCATCGCGGCCTACGCGGCCGCCTACCGCTTGTACGCGCGCTTCCTCGCCGAGCGGGTATTCGTGATCGACCCGGCCCGGCCGACCCCGGCGGTCCGCTACCGCGACGAGATCGACTACGTCCCGGCCAACCGCTACGTGCTGTTCGGCCACCAGTACGCGTCCATCACCGGCCTGTCGCCGATGCTCGGCCCCGCGATCGCGGTCATCTGGGGCTGGCTGCCGGCGATGCTGTGGGTCGTCATCGGCGCCATCTTCATCGGCGCCGTGCACGACTTCGGGGCGCTGGTCGTATCCATCCGCGCCCGCGGGATGTCGCTCGGGAAGGTGACCGAGAACCTCGTCGGGCCGCGCGGCAAGACGCTCTTCCACCTCGTCATCTTCTTCCTCATCGCACTGGCGATGGGCGTCTTCGTCCACGTCATCGCGGTGCTCTTCTCACCCGACTTCTATCCACAGGCGGTGCTGCCGAGCGGGGCCCTGGTCTTCGTGGCCGCGGCCATGGGCGTGGCCGTCCACCGCGGCGGGTGGAGCATCCGCAGCCTGACCATCGCCGGACTCGCCATCGCGCTGGGGCTGGCGTTCGTCGGCATCCGGCACCCGGTCGTCGGTCCGTCGCTGGCGCAGTGGAAATGGCTGCTGCTGGCCTACGCCTTCGGGGCGAGCGTCCTGCCCGTGTGGCTGCTGCTGCAACCGCGCGACTACATCAACAGCCTGCTGCTCTATGTCGGCGTGGGCGCGATGTACGTCGGGTTCGTCGCGACGAACCCGTCGTTCGCCGCCCCGGCGGTGGACCTGGCGCCGGCAGGAGCTCCACCGATTGTCCCCTTCGTCTTCGTGGTCATCGCCTGCGGGGCGGCCAGCGGCTTCCACGCGCTGATGTCGTCCGGCTCCACCGCCAAGCAGCTCGCGACAGAAGGGGACGCCCGCTTCATCGGCTACGGCGCGATGATCGGCGAGTCGATGCTCGGGCTGATGGCGGTGCTCGCCTGCACCGCGGGGTTCGTCTCGCGGGAAGCGTGGCTGGAGCGCTACGTGAGCTGGCAGGCCGCGGACAGCCTCGGCAGCAACATCGCCGCCTTCATCAGCGGCACCACGCGCTTCCTGCAGACGCTCGGCATTCCCGAGGCCATCGGCGGCACGCTGGTCGCCGTCATCGTCGTCTCGTTCGCCCTGACCTCGCTCGATTCGGCCACGCGGCTGCTGCGCTACAACGTCTCCGAGATGGGCGACACGCTACGCGTCGAGGCGCTCTCGAACCGCTACGTCGCGTCGGGCATCGCGGTCGTGGCCATCTGGGCCTTCGCCTTCATCCAGGTGGACGGCGAGTTCGCCGGGCTGATTCTGTGGCAGCTCTTCGGCACCACCAACCAGCTCCTCGCCGGCCTCGCCCTGCTGGCCGTCACCCTCTACCTGCTGCGGCGCGGCAAGCCGCTGATCTACACGGCGGCGCCGATGGTGTTCATGCTGCTGTCTACCTTGACGGTCATGAGCGTCAACCTGACCGACTTCTGGACCGCCGGGCAGTGGCTGCTGCTGGCGCCCGCCGCGACCATCTTCACGCTGGCGCTGTGGCTGGTGGTCGAGGCGGCGCTGGCGGTGATCCGCTTCCGGCGGGATCCGGTGCTGGACGGGCTGGAGGTGGTGTTCCGGGAGAAGTGACGCGCTGTCGGGTCGAACGCGTCAAGGCTCACCGTCGCGCAACCTGCCTTGGCGCTGCAACTCCCTGGCCACGAATGGCGCGTGGCGCCTCAGGTGGTCGAGCGAAATGTGGCTCTGCCAGTATTCTTCGGCGAATTTCGAGCGGGCCCTGCAACACTCCAGATCATTCAGGTGCAGACGCTCGATAGTCTCCTCGACCGCCGTCAGAACGTCCGCGGATGGCCCTCTGCCCGGCATGACCTGAAACTCGTACAGGTTCCAGAGCGAACCAACCGTCCTCGATATCGAACGGATCCAGCACGCCTGCGACTGCACCCTTTCGGGCGTTCATCAGTGAGCAGGCCAATCGGTAGTTGCGCCACTCGTAAACCTGATCCCACCGCATGGACTTCGCGACCATATGGTCAACGCTCGGCGCTCCCGTGCCGTCTGGAATGTAGAGGGACAGGTACGAACAGATGCGATTGTAGCTCTCCAGCAGGTCGCCGGGTGCTGCACGCCAATATGGTGGAAACGCTCCCGAGGGGATCTCCTCTCTCGATTGCGCAACCTGCTCGTAACGCCGGCCAGCAGCGCGGGGCGGCATCTCTCCGACGCGTTCGGCGATGGCCCGCAACCCTGGCCGTCTCACATCCGCGTCGAAGTTCGGTGGTTCTTCTGCGGGCCTGACGGGGATCACGGAGTTCCCCCACGGTCCTCCACGAACGCGTTCCAGCGAACCCAGAACTGGTCGACATCCGGAAGGACGCCTCGCAGTTCCTTGTGAACCTCCATCACTTGGTCGAGTGGGGCATTGGTTTGCCTGAGGAGCCTCCGGGCACGCAGGACTGCCCGTTCAGCCTCGATACTGCCCCACTCGGTCGCCAGGTCGAAAGCCTCGCTAGTCAACCACGCGCCGGGGGTACCGCGCGGCGTGTACGGGCGGCGACGGAGCTTTGCCTCCGGCGGGTTGCCGTCGAGATCCAGATCGAACCACGCGTCCTGCTTCGGGTCGAACCACGGTTCGGCGGACGCGAGTACCAACGGCGCATGCGTCGATGCGATCAGCTGCAGGGTCGCGCCATCCAGAAGCTCGGCGCCGACGTCCCGTAACGCTTTGAGAATCGACCGTTGCCACCTCGGATGCAGATGGCTCTCGACCTCGTCGAAGAGCATGGTGACCTGCTGAACCGCGTCCTCACCACGCAAGTCGGCCGCGACCCGATGCTCCGCCCAGGCCCACGTCAATACGTAAGCAAGTGCCACCACACGACGAATGCCGGACGATGCATGCAGGATCGGTACAGCACCCGCGTACGTTGTACGGATGGAAGGAATGTCTCTCGCATCGTCGATAGACAGCCTAATCGGTTTGCCTGGCTCGAGCCGGTCACCTCGCTCCCAATCCGGTGACAGCGCGCTCAGAGCCTGCTCCATGGCTCTTGACTCCGCGTCCCCGCCCTTCATCCAACTCGACCAGTCCTGTATCAGCCCGTTACATGTAGGAACTGAGCGGCCGTTGCCCACTTCTCTCAACCCATCCCATACCTCGGTCTCCGTGAGCACGTACGCCGGCGGTCTCCTGGAGTCCTCAGCCAAACGAAACAGATCGTTGCGAATCACGTCCCACACGGAAAACGAGCCATCGCCATGCACGTACACGACGAGGCCCGGGAACTGCCGGTATAGGCCCACTCTCTTCCAGGTCTCGGCAGCCCGCGAATAGCTCTCGCTGAACGTGACGGCCTCATCACGGAAACGAATACGGGCCTCGATGTTCGCCCTTTCGCCGTGATCTCGTGGTCGAGCCACGAGACCGGAAGTCATGCGGCGGTTGACTTCCGCCGGCCAAGCCCCGGTCAGCGTCCACCACGCGGTATCCAGCAGAAAGCTCTTTCCGAGACCGTTGTCGCCCGTGATGAGGTTCACTCGTGGGGCGAACTCCACCTCCATACGAGGTGCGGGGCCCACGTTCTCGAGCTTGAGGTACTCCAGCATGGGCGTCTTTTCCGGCCTCAGGCGAACGCCTCTCGGACGCGCACGGCGAAGTCGGGGAGCACGGGATCTCCTTCCAGGATGTCCGTGTCGCGGAGCACCTCGGCCGGCTGCCCGTGGCGGTGGACGGTCACTGACCGCGTATCGGGATACGCAACCCACACGGTCCGCGTGCCTGCCTCCAGCCAGTCCCTGATCTTGTCCTGAACCGCGGCCGTCGAATCGCCCGGCGAGACCACTTCTACCGCCAGATCGGGCGCCATCTCGGGGAACCCGGAAGGAGCCTCCTCCGTTCCCAGCCGCTCGCCGGCCACGAAAGCCACGTCCGGCGCTCGCACCGTGTCCGGACTCCGCCGCAGCAGGAAGCCGGTTTCCGCCGCAAAGACCCGACCCAGATCCCGCTCCAGCACATGATTGCCGATGAAGAGCCCGAACTTGTGTGCGACCTGTCCGTGTCGTCCTCCCGCCGGCGCCATGACAACGAGGTCTCCTCTCACGAGCTCCGTTCGCCGGCCCTGGGCCGAGAGGCGCACGGAGATTGCCGGCAAGTCGTCAGCCGTGACCTGGGTCCTTGCGGCGCTCACAACCATGATTCGATTCCTGCATCATTCTACGCTGCCGGTCGGTCTCCTTCCGGGTCGGTCGATGCACGTGCCGGAGGCCGCTCAGGCCTTGAGGGCCTGCCCAGACCACCAGGGCCGCATCAGGTTCGATGTATCGTCTTCTGCGGCCGCATGACCCTCGGCGAAACTTCCGGCCAAGGAAACGTGAGGACCCGCGCCTCCATCGGCGAGCTGCGGGAGCGGTCCCTGCACCGCGCGCTCAAGGAGCGCTACGCAGCCGAGGGCGGCAGCACCGAGACGGCCGTCGACGGTTACGTCGCCGACGTGGTGCTCGGCAACCGGATCATCGAGATACAGACCGGCGACTTCTTCCCGCTCAAGCGGAAGCTGCCCCCGCTGCTCGCGAATCACGAGGTCACGCTGGTGTATCCGGTCGCGAAGGACCGCTACATCATCAAGCGGCGGGACGACCCACACGTGCCGGCGAAGCGGCGCCTGTCGCCCCGGCACGGCTCTCCGTTCGCCGTCTTCGGCGTCCTCCCGAGCATCGCTTCCCTGCTCGAGCATCCCAACCTGACGCTGGACGTCGTGATGGTGATCGAGGAGGAGATCCGCGTGCCGAACGCCGGCCGGCGACGGTGGGGACGGGAGTGGGTGCGCGCGGACCACCGCCTCCTGGAGGTGGTGGAGACGCACACCATCCGGCGCATGGCCGACCTCTTCGCCATGGTCGATCCCGGACTGCCCGACCGGTTCACCACGCGGCACCTGGCCGAGACGATGCAGGCGCCGCGCCGCCTCGCCCAGCAGGCGGCGTTCTGCTTTCGCGAAGCCGGGGTCACCGCGATCTGCGGCAAGGAGGAACGCGCGCTCCTCTATCGGCGTTGCGCGCCGGCCCGGCGCCGATAGTCGGCACGGCTGGGGTCACCGCAAACGCTGCCGATAGCCGGCGCCGCCGCGGTGGCCGCGCACGCGGGGCGGGGATCGATAGCGCGGAATGCGGTGCGGATGGAACCGCGGCGCGGGTGTACCAAGTCCGCGCCGCGCCCCACGGGGACGAGCCCGTCCCCTTCGGCGGAAGACAACGCAGGATGTATCGGCCGCGGTCGCTCCGATCTTTACCCCGGCGTCCGCAATCACCGCCGTGCACGCCGGCCGCGTAGTCCGATCGACCGGCCGGCTCTCGGTGCGTGTCCGCGCGCTGCAGCCGCCGCCTTGCGAGGCAAACCGAGAACGGTTACGGTAGTCTTCATCGACCATGGGAAGCTCGAGAGGATTCCTCATGCGCCTGATTCGACCGGGCCGTACGGCAGCTCGCCGCGTGCGAGCCGCCGCGTCGTGCGCAGGCGCGCTCGCCGCGGCGTTCGCGCTTGCCGGACACACCGTTCAGTCCCAGACTCTGGCGGACGGCGTGTACACGGCCGGGCAGGCGGCACGCGGGCAGCAGGTCTATCAGGCTCAGTGCGCCGTCTGCCACGGCGACGCGCTCGAAGGCAGCGTCGGCCCGCCGCTGGCCGGAGACGGCTTCCTCTCGATCTGGGGCGCGCGACCGCTGGTGGAGCTCGTAGACAAGATCCACTACACCATGCCGCTCGAGGCGCCGGCGCCGCTGTCGCGGCAGGAGTCCATCGACCTGACGGCCTACGTCCTCCGGGCCGGCGATTTCCCCACCGGAGAAGCCGAGCTGACCGACGGCATGCTGGCCGGCATCGTGCTCCCCGCGCCGCCGGCCGCCGCAGGGTCCGCGGCCGGCGGCGACCTAGCCCTCGTCCCGGTGGCCAACCTCGCCCAGTTGATGCGGGCCGTCACCTTTCCCAACTCGAACGCGATTTTTAACGTGCAGCTCAAGGATCCCGGAGACCAGGTGCTGCCGGCGCCGGGGGCCCGGCCCTTCGACTACGTCGAGTGGGGATCGACGGTCTATCCCGGATGGCAGGCGATCGATCTGGCCGCGCTGGCGCTCGTCGAATCCACGCCGCTCTTCCTGGCGCCGGGGCGTCGCTGCGAGAACGGCAGGCCCGTGCCCGTGGATCGGGCCGACTGGAAGCAGTACACCGAAGAGCTCGTGGAAGCAGGGCGGGCCGCCTACCGGGCGTCGCAGTCCCGGAGCGTCGATGCCGTGATCGAGGTCGCCGACCAGCTCAACAACGCCTGCGACAACTGCCACACGATCTATCGTGACGCGGGCGCCGAAGGGAGCGGGCAGGGAGCGGACCGCTGCCCGGAGATTCCCTGACGACGCCGCCGTCGCGGCGGCCGCGGACGGCCGGGAGGAAACGAGCCATGCGCCTGATTCCCGTCGTTGCAACAGCGTCGATCCTGTCGATTGCGGCGCCGGCGTTCGCGCAACAATGGACCGAGTACGCGAGCCGGGAAGATCGCTTCACGTGCAATTTTCCGGGTGAGCCGACCGTCACGGAGACGACCTGGACCTCGGAGTTCGGGGCGGAGCTGCCGGCCCGGGTCTATGCCGCCGAGGTCGGACCGAGCCGGTACACGGTGACGGTGGCCGACTACAACCACGTCGAGAGGATACTCACGGAAAGGGCCGGCAACTGCCCGCCGGGCGCGGAGCGCTGCAGCGGCGGCGGACTGACCGGCGAGGGGTACTGGAGGCACGACCTGCTGGGCGCGATGCTCTATGCGACCTGGACCTTCCTGCAGCGGGACACCGAGCCGACGCACCTGGGCTACAACAACGTCGATCGCGTCGAAGGCTACCAGTTGCACCTGACCAACCCCGACCAGTCGCGCACCTTCGTGTCGATCTACATGCACCAGAACAAGCTCTACGTACTAGAGGGCACCGTCCCGCGCGGCTACCCCGATCCGGCGCTCTTTCAGCAGTCCCTGGGGTGGCTCGACGAGGACGGGAACGGGCTTCGCTACCAGTCCACCTACTCCAACGGATTCCCGGCGCCGCCCCGCGTCCCGGCAGTGTTCTAGGAGCGTGAGGAGGATGAGCATGCGGTTCAAGCTGGCTGTCGCGGTCGTCTGTGCGGCTTCCTTCGCGTTGCCGGCCTGGGGACACCATTCCCACGGCAACTACTCCGATGCGTTCACGGACATCGAGGGGGTGGTCACGGAGCTCCACCTGCTGGTCCCGCACTCGTGGCTCTACCTGGAGGTCGAGGGCCCCGACGGTGAGCCGCAGATCTGGGCTCTCGAGGCCACCAGCCGCAACGGGCTCCTGCGGATCGGCATCACGCGCGACTACATCGGCCCGGGCGACATGGTGAAGGCGCGCTGCCACCCGGTCAGGGACGGCTCCAACGGATGCCTGCTCGGGTTCCTGAAGGCCAGGGACGGATCCGTCAAGGACTGGGACGGCGGCGAGGCGCCTGCTCCCGCCGACTTCTAGCAGGAGCTTGCGCCGTAGAACGTAACCACTCCCTGCGTCAGCGTGCACGATGGCGAATAGACACGTAAACGGCTCGGGTGCGGGTGTGCGTACGCGGGCGGGCGCCTTCGCGCTGGCGCTGGCGACCTGTGTGGGCGCCGCATCCGTCGCGTTCGCGCAGCAGACGCCGTTCGACCGCCTGCCCGCCGCCCTCCTCGACGCCACGCCGCCGTCCGGCCGCGTGCGCGGCGCCCCGGGCAGGATGACGATTCACCGCACGCCCTGCCCCAACCTGCCGCTGGCCGAGGTCCGGCGCCGAATCGTCGACCTTGCCGTCCAGGAATGGGGGTTCTTCGGGTTTCCCGTCGTGGACCGGACGAACGTCGACGCCGCGGACCGCGCAGCCCAGCGCGCCCGGCGGCGCCGGCGGCGCCCGAATCGCACCGAGTCCGCGCGGATAGCCCCGTCCATCGCCGGCTATTGGGCGGTGACGCCGCACGGGGGCTGGATCCTGAACGAGCAGAACACGGCCTGGAAGGGACGGCGCGGGGTCGCCTCCAGATGGCGCTATCCCTGGTCCGCCGCCTTCGTGTCGTGGGTCATGTGCGAGGCCGGCCTCGGCGATGCCAGCCGCTTCGAGCGCGCGGTGGCGCATCACGTCTACATCGACCAGGCCATTCGAGCGAACGCGGCCGACGGGTCACCGGCCGCCTTCGCCGCGCACGACATCGGGAAGGCGACCATCGTGCCGGGCGACCTGCTGTGCAGCGCGCGGCGGCCGGCCTACCGCTCGATTGCCGAACGGCGCCGGCAGATGGGCAACGGCGCGCGGACCCATTGCGACGTCGTCGTCGCGCTCGACCCGTCCCGCGATCGCATCCTGGCCGTCGGGGGCAACGTGCGCGGCACGGTGGCGCTGAAGCTGTTGCCTGCGGCGCGCGGGCCGGACGACCGCCTGCGTCCCGTCGGCGGGGGCCGTCCGATGTTCGCGCACCTGAAGCTGCGCGCCGCGTCGATCGAGGCGAACGCGTTCGACCACACGCCGACGATGCGGATCCTCCGTTGCGCGGAGGGGTTCCGGGCGCGAACCGTGCTCGCCGCCGCACACCTGGTGCCCGCCGAGCCCCGCACCGCTCGATGCTGAGCGCGCCGGCCGTCTACTGCCGCCAATGGTCACGTTACGGCAGCAACGCCGCGCCGAGTGCCGCCGCGGCGACCAGTTGCCACCAGAGTTGCGTCCGCTCCTTCAGCAGCAGCGTGCCCGCGCCCAGCACGACGGCGGCGGCGAGCAGGAAGTACCAGTAGAGATCGGTGAACGACTCCTGCCGCTGGACCACGCCGCGGGCTGAGCGCTGCACGTCGGAGAGGATGCGCAGGGCCACGACGTGATCCGGCTCGGAACCCAGCTCGAAGTACCGGCCGCCGCCCGCCTGCGCGATGGCGCGCAGCGAGCGCCGGTCGAGCACCGAGTGAATGGGCGGCTCCGGCTCCTGGTAGCGCCCGACGGGAAGCTGCGGGATGAAGCCGCCGCCGGTGGTGCCCACACCGATGACGTAGACGCGGATGTTGCGGTCCTGGGCCAGCTTCAGCGAGCGAGCCACCGCCCCGCTCCACGCCTGCCCGTCCGAGAGCACAACGAACGCCCGCGCGCCGAGCCGGGGGCCGTACAGCTCCTCGTCCTTCTCGATCATCCGGACGCCCCACGCGAGCCCGTCCTCGATATTGGTATTCCAGCTCGTGTCGTCGCGCAGCCGGAACGGCGGCTCGTCGGCCAGGTGATCGAGGAAAAAGAAGAGCGCGTTCGGATCGCTGGTCAGCCGCACCTGCGGCGCCGCGCGGTGGGCGAACAGCGCCAGCGCCACCCGCTCGCGGCGCCAGCCGAGCACCGCGGCTAAGGACCGGACCCACCCCACCGAGCGCTGCCAGCGGGCGGGCTCGACGGCGGCCACCCGCATCGACGTCGAGCCGTCCTGCAGGACCACGAAGTCGACGCCCGCCGTCTCGGTCACCGACACCAGGGCCTGCGGCCGGGCCAGCGCCACGATCGCCAACGCCGCCGCTACGTTGACCGCGAGCCAGAACCCCAGGCCCCCGGCAAACCGGTGGCGCTGCGGCACGGGCGCCGTCCGCGACGCCTGCAGCCTGCGCACGTCACGGCGCCGCCGCGCAAGCTGCCAGAGCCATACCGGCAGCAGAATCGCCGGCACGGCCAGCAACCACAGCAGCAGCGGCTCCTCGAAGCGAATCGGCGGCATGCTCCTATCCGCGCCTCCGGATGCGGTCCCCCGCGCCGAGGGTCGGCGACTCGTCCATCTCCGGGTCCACGTCGCGCTGCACCGGCACGTAGATCTCGATCTCTTCCAGCTCGCCGTCCTCCGGCGCTTCCCCTTCGCGGCCATGCTGGCTGCGCGGCGTCGCCGGGATCTCCGCTCCCGAGGCGATGTCCGCGCGGAGTCTGAGCAGGTACTCGTAGTTGTAGGCCGCGTCCAGGTGGCCCGGGCTCTCCTGCAACACGCCCAGGTAGACGTCGATCGCGCCGTCCAGCGCGCGCAGCACCTGCTCGCGGTCGGCCTCCGGATCCAGCGCGGCGCGGGCCGCCGCGTTGGCCAGCACGAACTGCAGCCGCAAGTTCCCGGCCGCGTCCGGCGGCGCGTCGGCGTAGTCGGCCAGCAAGCCGGCGTAGTCGCCCCGCCAGTAGCGCAGCGCCGCGCGGCGCGTCTCCACGTCGGCCCGCGTGCCGCCGAACAGCCACGGCGCCGTTCCCGCGACGTCCAGGGAGCGCTCCAGCTCGGTGTAAGCGGTCTCCGCGCTGTCGAAAGAGAACGTCGCGATCTGCTGCTCGGCCCGCGCCACGCGGCGATCGAGGCGGCCGGCCGCCGCCACCGCGGCCGCGATCCCGCCCAGGATCAGCGCCGTGACCAGGTACTGGAATGCCGCCTTCATCAGGGGAACCTCCGGAAGTGCCGGACACCGAGGGTCAGGGTCGCCGCGGTCAGCCAGAGCAGGACCGCGGCCAGCGCGAACGGACCGAAGCGCGGCTCGTGGGCGGTGTAGCGCCGGACGCGGATGCGCCCCTCGGCCAGCTCGTCGATCTCGTGGATGGCGGCGAGAATGGCGTCCTCGTTCTCCGCCGGAAAGAACTTCCCGCCGGTCCGCTCCACGGCCAGCTTCCACTGCTGGTCGGAGATGACCTCGCCGAGCGCCTGGTCGTAGGCGGTGCGGATGAAGTAGACCGGAATCTGGTTGTCGGCGGCTTCCTGCATGATCGCGTCCAGCGTCAGGTCCTCGAACCGCGCGTGGGTGTCCTGCCCGTCGCTGAAGATCACCATCAGGTTGCCGGCCGCGCCGAGGAAGTCGAACGTCCGGAAGAGCTGCACGCCGCGGCTGATGGCGTTCATCACCAGGGTGCCGTGGTCCGGAAAGCGGCGGTACTCCTCCGGGGTGCCGATCAGGCTGATGCTGAGCAGGATGTTCTCGTAGTCGGTGGTGAACGGGGTGACGATGTACGCCTCGTTGCCGAACTGCACCAGCGACGTCAGGTCGTGGTACGGCCCCTCCATGCGGCGCCGGACGAAGTACTCCGCGGCGGCGACGTTGGCGAGGAAGGTGTTCCCCGCCGCCAGCCGCTGGGTCGCGAAAGCGGTGTTCATGCTGAGTGACGCGTCGATCAGTATCGCGATGCGGTGGCCCGGATACGATTCCTCCTCCTGCACGAGCGCGGTGTGCGGGTCGGCCAGGGCCACGGCGAACAGCGCGAAGCCGGCCAGGAAGATGGCGAACGTGACATGCCGGACCGACGCCAGGTGCGCCCGCGACGCGAGCCGACGCGCCGGCAGGGCGGGCAGGACGATGTTCGCCGCACCCGGGGTCCGCGGCCGCGCATGGCGCCAGAGCAGCATGGCGAGGGCGACGACGGCGAGCCCGCCGGCCACGACGACGGCCGCGTCACGCCGGAGCAGTGAAAGCCCCGCGCCGTCGAGCAACCGGAGCTCGGCCAGCATCTCGCCCAGCCGCGCGAGCATCGCGCTCAAGGTCTCCATCGGTTCGCGGCCCACTGCTTCCAGTTGCGGTACAGGCGACTCGCGCGGCGCACCGGCTCGAACAGCTCGACCTGCAGCGACTGCAACACCTCGATTCCCGCCTCCAGGTGGGCCGCCAGGTCACTCGCCGCCACAGCGGGAGTCGGATTACCGGCCGGCACCTCGGACACGGAGCCGTACCGCGCCCCCGCGAAGCCGGCCAGGCCGACGCGCAACGTCTCGATGGCGGGTGCGCCCTCCGCGGACTCGACACGCACGCGCGGCAGCTCGCCGTCGATGTCCCGCGCGGTGAGCGCCGAGGAGACGAAGACCGTCTCCCGACCGAACAGCCCCCGCCGCACCGGCAGCCGGCCTTCCGGATCGACCGCCTTCCCGGCGACCGCCGCGCCGCCGACCGCCGTGCCGGCGGCCCGCTGCGCCACGGGCCGTCCCAGCGCCAGCGCCGCGGCAATGCGAAGCGCTGCCAGCGCCCGCGCCACCAGGTCGCCGGTCCAGCCTTGCGCCGCCGTCGCGTCCCGCACCGCCCGCAGCTCGCCGAGCGCCGTGCGGGCCACCCGCCAGGCGGGCACGCCGTCCTCGCGCACCGCCGCCACGCCGCGCCACTCGCGCCGCACCCCGACCGCTCCGAGCAGGAGCACCCCGGCGGCCGCCACCCCGATCGCCATGGCTGCGATGCCGATCAGGTTCGCCCGGAACAAGCGCGCCTCGACGTCGCCGAACGTCTCGCCCGGCAGCTCCCGGATATCGACCGCCGTGGCCGGCACGAGCGACAGCACCCGGACCGACTCGGGCGGCAGGACATACGCCAGCTCCCGCCCCTCGGTCGCCGTGCCCCCATCGATCGAGCGCTCGATGCGGTAGCGGAGCTCCAGCGCCGGCAGCTCCACGTCGAGGCCGAAGTAGTCCTCGCCGATGATCCGCAGCGCGTAGCGGTACTGGAAGAAACGGCGCGGCCCGCGCACCACGTCGTCGTAGCGCTCGCCGTCGAGCACCTCGAACGGCGACACGCCGAGCGTCTCCGGCTCGAGCCACGCCAGGTCGGGGACCACGCGCGCCGTCTCCGTATCGACCACGGCGCAGGTCAGCACCATGTCGAAGCGCTCGCCGACGTGGACCGCGTGACTCGCGATGCGCCGCCAGCACTGCATCGCCTCGACCGCCACCATGTCCGGTCCCGGCTGGGCCGCGGCGGGCGCGGGCCAGAGAGCGGCGACCAGCAGCAGGCCTCCGCCCGGAAGTCCGCGATTCCACATCGCGCCACGACGACACGGACGAGCGATCCCGCCATGCACTCCCGATCTCCGACGCCTCTGCAACACGCTGCCTCCCCTCGTCAGCGCTTCCGCAGGCGGCGGTCGGCCAGGAAGTCGACCACCTGGTGATGGAACCGCTCGGCGTCGGCGCCCAGCCGCAGCACCTCAAGGCCGAGGCCCACCGCCTGCGCTTCCACCCCATCCTGCCACGCCGCCACCCGCTCTGCGAGCCGGCGCACGTCCTCCGCCGACAGCAGCCGCGACTCGCCCGTCTCGACGTCGCAGCCCTCGACCCAGCCCGCCGACAGCTCCGGCAGCTCGAAGGCATGGCGGCTGTCGATCAGCACCACGAACACGTCGTGGGTCGCGTTCAGCGCCAGCAGCTCCTCGAGCAACGGCTCCGTGTCCTCGAAGAGAAAGTCCGACACCACCGGCACCATCGACGGCTTGCGCAGCAGGCCGAGAAAGCTGTCGTCGATCCGCCGCGGCTCGTGTGCCGAGCGCTCCAGCACCAGGTCCTGATACGCCTCCAGGCAGTGGATCGCGTGGTTCCGGCCGACCTGCGGCCGCACCAGCAGCCGCCGCGACCGCGCATCGAACGTGATGAGGCCCACCCGGTCCTGGAAGAACGCGCCGGCCAGGGCCAGCGTGCCCACGGTCCGGGCGATGACGGAGGCGATCGGCGCGCCCGCGGCCCCACAGCGGGTCGACAGCGACGTGTCGGCCACGATGACGAGGCGCGCCGTGCTCTGCTGCTCGAACTCGCGGGTCACCAGCGGGCTGAAGTTGGTCAGGGTCGACTGCGGCCAGTCGATCGACGTCAGCCGGTCGCCGGGCTGCCAGTCGCGCAGTCCCGCGAACTCGAACCCCGCGCCCTGGAAGACGCTGGGATGCGCGCCCGCCATGTACTCGCGCATGCGCCGCACGATGACCAGCTCGATGTCCTGAACCTCGGTCCAGCTCACGAGCTCGTCGCCGGTGCGGACGCTCACGGGATCGGCACCTGCTCGATGATCTCGCCGATGACGGCGTCGACCGAGACCCCCTGACCGGCCGCGTGCGGCGCCAGCCAGACGCGGTGGCCGAGCACGTAGCCGGCCAGGTCCTGCACGTCCTCCGGGTACACCTCCGCCCGTCCCCGCGCGAGCAGCGCCCACACCTTCACCAGCCGCCCCCAGCAGATCGTCGCGCGCGGCGATCCGCCCAGATCGACGTAGCGCTCCACCAGCTCCGACGGCGAGCGCCGCCGCCAGTCCGTCTCCTCGTCGTAGGGCCGCGAGGCCGCCACCAGCCGCTGGATGTAGCGGGCGATGGCGTCGTGCAGAAAGACCCGCTCGGTGATGCTCGACCGCAGCTCGACCACCCGCTCCTTCGACATCAACCCGTCGAGCGATACCTTCTTGAAGTCGAAACCGACCAGCCGCTCCTCCTCCTCCGGCGGCAGGTAGCCGATGTTCACCATGATGGCGAAGCGGTCGGTCGCCGCCTCCGACAGGGGGAAGGTCCCCTGCCCCAGCTCGATCGGGTTCATCGTGGCGATGGCGAAACTGAAGGACGGCAGGCGGTAGGTGTCCTTGCCGACGGTCACCGTGCGGTCCTGCAGACCCTCCAGAAACGCGCTCTGCGACTTCAGCGGGATGCGGTTGATCTCGTCGAGCAGGATCACCTCGGCCGAGGCCAGCGGACCGAACTCGGTGATGAACTGCCCGGTCGCCGGATTGATCATCTGGAAGCCGATCACCTCGGTCGGCTGCAGGTCCGCGCGGCCCTGCAGGCGCGCGAACTTCGCGCCGCTGATGGCGGCCAGGATCACGCCGAAGAACGTCTTGCCCACTCCCGGCACGCCGCGCAACAGCAGGTTGCCGGCGTTGACCTGCCGGTTCTCATCGGCATCGTACGTGGTCGGGATCTCCGACAGCAGGACGGTGTTGGCCAGCACCTTCTCGCGCTCGTAGCCGACGAGCGCCTTGGCGCCCTCGGCGACGATCGCAGCGTGGAAATCGATGGCCTCCTGCAGATCCGCGTGCATCTCTGCGTGTGATCCTAGCAGTCGTGAACGCCGGGCAGACGCGCTTTCAGCGCGGGACGGAGTCGTGTCCGCTCACGACACAGGTACCTGTCCCGCCCCGCCGTGTATAATTCTCTGTTCTGCTTCCCGGACGTCCCCATCGTCCAGAGGCCTAGGATCCAGCCCTTTCAAGGCTGAGACACGGGTTCGAATCCCGTTGGGGACGCCACCCTGCCACCAATAAATTCTTTATTCGTAGCAACTTTCGGGACGCCACGAGCAAGAGGTGGAATTGAGCGGGGACCCCTGCGAGACTGACGGGACACGACCAGAGCGGGTCGGACGGGCGCGATTCTCCGCCAATTCTTGCGGTGATAGGATGGAACCATGTTGGACGTGAACATCGTCGAGCTACTGACGCTGGCGACGTCGCTGGTGGCCGCGATCGGCGTGCTGGTGGTAAACGCGAAGCTCGACAAGCTGGCCGGCAAGGTGGCGACCCTTGAGGCCGGCCACCACGCGCACGTCAACGCGCCCGGCCTGCACCACTAGACCGCAACAAGCCGCAGACGGCGCGGGGCGTTCCCAAGCGGCCTGAGGGTGCAGCCGTGGAGGGCGAGCAGCCCGGCATCCCATCTGTGATTGAGCCGGTGGCCGATCGGCTTCCACCGGATCGTCCCGCCTCGGCCGTCAACGCTTCCGCGGCACACGCTGCCCGCGGTCGCCATCGCCAAACCAGCCGGAGGTGTCCGTCTCTCGACACGCGGCCGATGACCGGGCGGCCGGGGCGGAGCGGGGCGAGACGAAGTGTTCCCTGCCGACCCGTCGCCACCGCCGCCGCTGCGCGCGGAAGCGTTCCACGACCGACCTGCGGCTCTCGCCATCCCGAGCCGGCGGGGCGTCAGATGGGCGATCTCCTTGTCGTGGCGCGTGATGGCCACCGTCTCGCCGCTTCTACGGCGCAAGTTCCTGGCGTGGGAACCGGGCGATCCCGTAGCTGCCCCTGATCCCGCCGATCCAGATCTCGTCGTTCGCCTCGATGGCCACGGTGCCGACCTGGAAGAACTCGTTTCCCTTGTAGTCCACCAGTTGCCGGACCTCGAACGTCGTCGGATCGACCTCGGCCACGCGCGCGGCCGACAGCTCACAAGGATCGAGGTCCCCGCACTGGGTCAGGTGACCGGCGACGATGACCTGGCCGGTGGGTCCCCAGCGCACGTTGTCGACGTTGAAGCCAACCGGAATCCGGTCGACGCGCGGCGGACTCTGGCCGCGTGACAGCCGCACCAGCGCCCGATCGCTCCAGCCCCCGATGTAGAACCACTGCCCGTCTTCCGAGGACACGAGACCGTTGGGACCGGGCATCCGGCTGCCGGGCACTTCGACCCAGCCCGTCGTGGGATGCCATTCCCAGAGCTCCCCGCCTGCGCGGTCGAAGTTCGTCGCGCCGAGATAGCCGTCGGGCAGCGCCGTAATGGAGTTGATGCGGGCGGTGCCCTCCGGCGCCGGAATGCATCCGATCCACTTCATCGTGGGAACGGCGCCGCCGACATCCAGCGCAAAGACCTCGATGGCCTCGCGCGCGCCGTGACCGACGACGTAGAGGGTATGCACATCGCCGCCGCCCTCCCGCAGGGTCAGTCCGTGCGGCTGGAACACGTCGTTCGGACCGGGGCAGGCGCTGTAGGTATCGCGGTCGTGCTCCGGCGGCAACGCTCCCGCGGGAAAGATCTCCTGGGCGCTGTGATCACCAAGGTTCACCGCGTAGACGGGACCTTCCGAAGCGGAGTATCGCCCCGATGCGATTACCCAGGGGGCGTCCGGAACCCGGTAGAGGTCTTCCGGATTGGTCGTGCCGCAGACGAAATTCACATCTCCGGCGGGTTCGCAGGTCTGGGCGTCGAGCGGGTCGCCGACAAAAGCCAACACCGACGCGAGGAATACGAGCACTCGCAACACGGCACACCTCCATCCTTTCGTGACGCCCCGAAGTATACCAACGCGCGCCGGCTCGCCGGCCGGCGACCACCCGACGTCGCCGGCGGGATGGGCCGTTCCGAGCCCGATCCGGTCAGCGTGCGCCTTCGCGGATCACGTCCGCCGACGGCCCCCGCACGTCCCAGACCACACCGA
This sequence comes from Acidobacteriota bacterium, assembly GCA_009861545.1. Taxonomy (NCBI): domain Bacteria; kingdom Pseudomonadati; phylum Acidobacteriota; species Acidobacteriota bacterium. Next base: position 29,927 of record VXME01000115.1, read on the forward strand.
GCCACGACAGCAGCACGACGCCGTAGTGGGTGAAGTCGACCTCCCACCAGTAGAACCCCTGGCGCTCGGAGGCCGGGTAGCGGTGGTGGTTGTTGTGCCAGCCCTCGCCGGCCGTCACCAGAGCGAGCCAGAAGCTGTTGCGGCTGGCGTCGTTCGTCTCGTAGCGGCGGCTGCCGAGGCAATGGCCGATCGAGTTGACGGCGAAGGTGACGTGGTAGAGCAGCGTGGTGCTGCAGAACAGCGCCACCACGACGAGCTGCCCGCCGCTCACGCCCAGCCCCGGGTAGGCGGCGCCGAGCCAGTGACCGAGTCCGAAGAGCGCGACGCCCAGAATCACCGGTGCGACGTAGTGGTGCTCGTCGAGCCAGCGCAGCTCCGGGAACTTCGCGAAGTCGCGGATCCACTCGACCCGCGTCCGATCGTTGCCGGCGGCCATGATCCAGCCGGCATGCGCCCACAGGATCCCCTTGACGCCGGGCGGATGGACGTCCTGCGCCGTGTCCGAGTGCCGGTGGTGCCAGCGGTGGTGCCCACCCCACCAGAGCGGCCCGCGCTGCGCGGCCGAGGCGCCGAGCCACGCCAGCACGAACTGGAACGCGCGGCTCGTCTTGAACGCCCGGTGGCAGAAGTAGCGGTGGTAGCCGGCGGTCAGCCCGAACATCCTTGCGAACAGCGTCACCAGGCCGATGGCGACGGCTGTGCCGGAGACGCCGGTCCAGAGCACCAGCAGGCAGGCGAGCTGGATGGCGAGGAACGGCACGTTCCTGAGCCACTGGATCCGCTCGGGATCGAACGCTTCGGCGGCGACAGGTCCGACAGTCCGGGTCACGCTTGCATCCGACACGTGGGCACTCTCCCTTCGCGCGCTTGCGGAGCGCACAAGCGCCGGATTTTATCGCATCCATCGCCCCGCCGTTCCCGTTCGGCCCCATCCGGGGGAGCATCCGAACAACCGGGACCGAGTACAATCAACGAGTCGACGCTGTACCCGTCAGGCAGGATCGCAAACATGGCCGTCATGCTGTCCGAGACATACGAAGCCTTCAAGGAGGCGGGCGCCTCCGACGCGCGGGCGCGCGCCGCCGCCGAGGAAATCGCCGCGTTCGAGTCTCGGCTCATTCGCGTGGAGACGAAGCTGAACATGGTACTCAGCGGTACCGTGGCACTGATTGTGGGCATGATCACCCTTGTAATCCGCTCCTTCATCAGTTGAGTCGAAGGACGCGATGTGCGACGATGGTGCCATGCTGCGGACCGGACGCCGACAGGTAGTCGCCGCCGCCGGCTGCGTCCTGCTGGCGACCATCGTCTTGTGCCCGCTGATGGCGACCGCGGCGGCCGTGCCCGCGGCATCCAGTTGTCACGATCGGCCTCAGGATCACCACGGCGACACCTCTGCCGCGTTCACCTGCTGCGCCACCGTCGTCGTGAAGCCATCCGTGCAGGCGGCCCATGAAGGCGACGCGGCTCTGCCGCCCGCTCTCGAGGGCGAGCGGCACGCCGCACCGTACACGGCGGGGTGGCTCGCCGACCATCCGCGGCCCCAAGCCGTCTCGCCGCCGCTGTTCCTGCGGCACGCCTCTCTGCTGCTCTGATCGTCCGTCTCCGTCACGCCCGCCGTCTTTCCGCCCGAGCGCGCCGGTTCGGCGCACGTCCGCGTGCCGCCGCGACCGGGTTCCCGCACACCGGAACGGTCGTGGGGACCACGCCCGGCGGACAACCGATGCCGCCTCGAACACGAGGAAAACCGGGGACGATCACATGCACGCATCTCTACCGCGGCGCCGCACCGCCCGACTCGCGGCCGCCCTGATCGCCGCAAGCCTGCTCTCGGCCCTCGCCGCCGCCCAGCCGGCAGCCCCGGAGGACACGCTCGACTTCTACGCCGTCGCGCCGGATCTGCGCCACTACGTGGCCGGGGCGGTGGAGCGCAACCCGACGGTCCTCGAGGCGCAGGCGCGCTACGAGGCCGCCCGGCAGCAAGTGCCGCAGGTTACCGCCCTGCCCGACCCCGTGATCAACTTCACCCAGGCCCTGCGCAGCGTGGAAACCCGCGTCGGCCCGCAGCTCAACAGCGTCACGCTGACCCAGGCCTTTCCGTGGTTCGGCACCCTGGAGCTGCGGGGCCGGGTCGCCGTGCTGGAGGCGACGGCCCTGCTTCACCACTACGAAGCGAAACGCCGGGACGTGGTCGCGCGGGTCAAGGAGGCCTACTACGACCTGGGCTACGTCGACGCCGCGCTCGGTCTCGCCGGCGAGGAGCAGTCGTTGCTCGAGCACTACGAGACGCTGGCCAGCGCCCGCTACGCCACCGGCCAGGGCCTGCAGCAGGCCGTGATCCGGCTGCAGGCGGAGATCAGCCTCGTAGTCGACCGGCGATACGCCCTCGAGCGGCAGCGCGCTGCGCTCACGACGCACCTCAACACGCTGCTCGACCGCCCCGCCGAGGAGCCGGTTCCCATAGTGCCTCCCCCGACCCGACCCGCTGTCGAGGTCGACCGGGAGCAGCTCTACCGCCTGGGGGAGCGGCACCGCCGCGAGCTGCGGGCGGCGAGCGCGCGCATCGAGGGCAGCGAGCAGGCCATCGAGCTGGCGGAGATGCATGCCCGGCCGGGCTTCACCGCCAGCGTGGGCGTGACCAACGTCGGCCGCCGCGACGATCGCGCCGGTCTGCCGCTGCCGCCGGACAACGGCAGGAACGCCGTCACCCTCTCCGTGGGGGCATCGCTGCCGCTCTGGAGCGCCCGCTACCGGGCCGGCGTCGAGCAGGCGAACGACGAGTTGCGGGCGTACACCCGGCAGCGGGCGGCGGCGCGCAACGCCATGGAGATGGAGGTCCAGGAGGCGGTCGTCCGGCTGGAGACCCTGGACCGGCAGATCGACCTGCTCGACACCGTGCTGATCCCGCAGACCGAGGAGGCGCTGCGCGCCACCGAGACCGCGTACGAGACGGGGCAGCTCGGCGTCCTCGAGCTGCTCGACAGCGAGCGCACGCTGATCGACGTGCGCACGATGCGCGCGCGCTACCTGTCGGACCTCCTCATCGCGCTCACCGCCCTCGAACGCGCGATCGGCACGCGGGTGCCGCTCACCGGGAGAACGCCATGAAGAACGCAATCGCGGTCGGCGTCGTCAGCTTCGGACTGGGCATCGCGGCCACGATGCTGGCGACGGTCGGCCCCGCTGGCCGGCAATGGTCCACCCGCGTCTTCTCCTCTCTCCATGAAGCTCCGGCGCCCTCACGCGCGGCGCCCGCCGAGGCGCCGATGGAAGGCGACGAACGGGAAATTCTGTACTGGCGCGCGCCGATGGACCCGACCTTCACGTCGGACCGGCCGGGCAGGTCGCCGATGGGCATGGACCTGGTGCCCGTGTATTCGAGCGACGCCGGGAGCCTGCCGCCGGGCACGGTACGGATCGACCCCGGCTTCGTGCAGAGCATAGGCGTCCGCACCGAGCCGATCACCCGGCGCAACGTCGCGCAGACGATCCGCACGGTCGGCACCCTCGCCCACAACGACCGGCAGATCGCCTGGGTCAACACGAAGTACGACGGCTGGATCGAGAACGTGGCGGTGAACTACCTCGGCGAGACGGTCGAGGAGGGACAGGTGCTCTTCGACATCTACAGCCCGCAGCTCGTCACCACCCAGATGGAGTACCTGCAGGCGGTCGACTACGCCGCGCGGCTGGAGACGTCCGCGTACCCCGCGATCGCTGAGCGGGCGCGCTCCCTCGTCGCCTCGACCCGCGCGCGGCTCAACTACTGGGACATCGCCGACGCGCAGATCGCCACGCTGGAGCGCGAGCGGACCCCGCGCCGCACGCTGTCGGTCCTCTCGCCGGTCACCGGCGTCGTCGTCGAGAAGCTGGACCAGGCCCTCGACGGGATGCACGTGCGGGCCGGCATGAACCTCTACAAGATGGCCGACCTGACCACCATCTGGGTCGACGTCGAGGTCTTCGAACACCAGGTCGAGGCGATGCGCGTCGGGCAGCGGGCGCGCGTCGAGCTGCCCTACCTGCCCGGAAGGCCCTACACGGGATTCGTCCGCTACCTGTATCCGCACTTCGATGAACAGACGCGCACGATGACCGTCTCCATCGAGCTGGAGAACCCCGACCTGACGCTGCGCGCCGGCATGTACGCCAACGTGACCTTCGACGTGCCGGTGGCGCGCGACGCCCTGACCGTGCCGGAGGAGGCGGTGATCCGCGGCGGCACCCGCGATCTGGTGGTCCTCGAGCGGTCACCCGGAACGTTCCAGGTCGTCCCCGTCACCCTCGGCCGCTACGGCGCCGGGGTGTGGGAGGTGCTGGAAGGCGTCGAGGACGGGGACACCATCGTCGTGTCGGCGCAGTTCCTCATCGACTCCGAGAGCAACCTGACGGCGGCCATCCGCACCCTCGACTCGGGCATGGATGTGCCGGGCATGCCGGTGATGCCGGCCGGCGGCCGGGCCGCGTCGGACATGCCCACGGAGCACCGGCACGGCGAGGAGCACCTGGCGACGCCCATCGGCGAGCAGGCGACGCCGGACATGCCCGCGGAGCACCTTCTTGGCGCGGAGCAAGTGTCGTCGCCTCCCAGCAGAGCGGGCGACATGCCCACGATGCCGGCCGGCCACCGGCACTGACGTCGAGCGGGAGAAGAACGATGCTCGCCAGGGTCATCGAGTGGTCGATCGGCAACCGCTTCTTCGTGGTCCTCGCCGCGGTGTGCATCGCGTTCGGCGGGATCTACGCCTTGCGGGCGATGCCGCTCGACGCGCTCCCGGATCTGTCCGACGTGCAGGTGATCATCTTCACCGACTACCCGGGACAGGCCCCGCAGGTGGTCGAGGACCAGGTCACCTACCCCATCACGACGCAGATGCTGGCGGTCCCCTCCGCCACCGTGGTCCGCGGCTACTCGTTCTTCGGCTTCTCGTTCGTCTACGTGATCTTCGAGGACGGCACCGACCTCTACTGGGCGCGCAGCAGAGTGCTCGAATACCTCAACTACGTCGGCGGCCGCCTGCCCGCCGGCGTCACGCCGACCCTCGGCCCCGACGCCACCGGCGTCGGCTGGGCCTACCTGTACGCGCTCCGTTCCGACGAGGTCGACCTGGCCGAGCTGCGCTCGCTCCAGGACTGGTTCCTCAAGTACGAGCTGACCGCGGTGCCCGGCGTGTCCGAGGTCGCCAGCATCGGCGGCTTCGTCAAGCAGTACCAGATCACCGTCGACCCGAACCGCCTGCGCGCCTACGACATCCCGCTCTCGCGCATCCGCAGCGCCGTCCAGCGGAGCAACAACGACGTCGGCGGGCGGGTGCTGGAGATGTCCGAGGCCGAGTTCATGGTGCGCGGCGAGGGTTACATCCAGGGGGTCGACGACGTGAAGCGGGTGGCGCTGGGGGTGGACGACTCCGGGACGCCGATCTCGGTGCAGGACGTCGCCACGGTGCAGATAGGACCGGACATCCGCCGCGGTCTGGCCGAACTGAACGGCGACGGCGAGGTGGTCGGCGGCATCGTCGTCGTCCGCTACGGCGCGAATGTGCACGACGTGGTCGAGCGGGTGAAGACACGCCTGGCGGAGCTGCAGTCCGGCCTTCCCGAGGGGGTCGAGATCGTCCCGGTCTACGACCGGACGGCCCTGATCGAACGCTCCATCGACACCCTGCAGGAAAAGCTGCTGGAAGAGATGGCGATCGTCGCCCTGGTTTGCGCCGTCTTCCTGCTGCACGTGCGCTCGGCGCTGGTCGCGGTGCTGACCCTGCCGCTGGCAGTGCTGATGGCCCTCATCGTGATGTACCTGCAGGGCATCAACGCCAACATCATGTCGCTGGGCGGCATCGCGATCGCCATCGGCGCGATGGTGGACGCCGCGATCGTGATGGTCGAGAACGCGCACCGGCACCTGGAGCGCGACGGCGGCCGCCTGCCGCACTGGCAGATCGTCACCCGCGCCGCCACCGAGGTCGGCCCCACCCTGTTCTTCGCGCTGCTGGTCATCACCATCTCCTTCGCCCCCATCTTCACCCTGGAGGCGCAGGAGGGCCGGCTCTTCAAGCCGCTGGCGTTCACCAAGACCTACGCGATGGCCGCCGCCGCCCTGCTCTCCATCACGCTGGTCCCCGTGCTGGTCGGCTACTGGATTCGCGGCCGCGTCGTCTCCGCGCATGCCAACCCGATCGCGTGGCTGCTGATGGCGCTGTACCGGCCCGCGCTGCGGCTGGTGCTGGCGGGGCGCTGGGTGGTGGTCGTCGTGACGCTGGCGGCGGTCGGCGCGACCGCAGTCCCCTTCTCGCGGCTCGGCTCCGAGTTCATGCCGCCGCTGTGGGAGGGCGACCTGCTCTACATGCCGACGACCCTGCCGGGGGTGTCGATCACCAAGGCGCGCGAGATCCTGCAGCAGACCGACCGCATCCTGCGGACCTTCCCGGAAGTGGAGCACGTCTTCGGCAAGGTCGGCCGCGCCGACACCGCGACCGACCCGGCGCCGCTGAGCATGCTGGAGACCACCATCAAGCTCAAGCCGGAAGAAGCCTGGCGGCCCGGCATGACCCCCGAGCGGCTGACCGACGAGATGAACCGCGCGATCCGGTTCCCCGGCGTCACCAACGCCTGGACCATGCCGATCAAGACCCGCATCGACATGCTGTCGACCGGCATCAAGACCCCGGTGGGCATCAAGATTTCCGGACCCGACCTCGCCGTGCTGGAGGAGGTCGGCCGCAACGTCGAGGCCGTGGTCCGCGAGGTGCCGGGAACCCGTTCGGCCTACGCCGAGCGCGTGATGGGCGGCAACTACCTGAACTTCTCGGTCCGGCGCGACGAGATCGCGCGCTACGGGCTGACCGTCGGCGACGTGCAGGACGTCATCCAGTCGGCCATCGGCGGCATGAACATCACCACGACGGTGGAGGGCCTCGAGCGCTATCCCGTCAACCTCCGCTACAGCCGCGACCTGCGCGACAACCCCGCGGCGCTGCGGGACATCCTCGTGCAGACCCCGACCCGGCAGCAGATCCCCCTCGGCCACCTGACCACCATGTCGTTCGTCAAGGGACCGCCGGCCATCAAGAGCGAGCAGGCGCGTCCCAACGCCTGGGTCTACGTGGACATCGAGGACGTCGACGTCGGGACCTACGTCGAGCGCGCCCGGCAGGCGGTGGCCGCGCAGGTGGCGATCCCCACCGGCTACAGCCTCGGCTGGAGCGGCCAGTACGAGTACATGGTGCGCGCGCAGGAGCGGATGCAGCTCGTGGTGCCGATCACGCTGCTCCTGATCTTCCTGACCATCTACGCCAGCACCCGCTCGGTCGCGCGGACACTCATCGTGCTCTCCGCCGTGCCGCTGTCGCTGATCGGCACGTTCTGGCTGCTGTACGTGCTCGGCTACAACCTGAGCATCGCCGTCTGGGTGGGCATCATCGCGCTGGCGGGTCTGAGCGCGGAGACCGGGGTGGTGATGCTGCTGTACCTGGACCGCGCCTGCGACGCCGCGCGCGCTGACGGTCGACTGACGACGCTCGCCGAGCTCCGCGAAGCAGTTTTCGAAGGTGCGGCGCGCCGCGTCCGGCCGGTGGTGATGTTGAGCGCCACTACCGCGTTCGGGCTACTGCCCATCATGTGGAGCACCGGCACCGGAGCCGACGTGATGAAGCGGATCGCGGCGCCGATGGTCGGAGGCGTGGTCACGACGGCCGTCGTCGTCCTGCTGGTGTTTCCCGCGGTCTACTGCATCTGGCGAGGCTGGGGCCTGCGGCGCACCTAACCAGGCACGCCGCGCTCGCCGGCGCGATGCTCTCGGATCTCGCACAGTCCCTTGAGAACTTCCGCAGCGATGTTGCGTTCACCCATTCTTGATCTCCTCGACTACCTGCCGCCACGAGGCCAACTCCGCCGACGAGCACGACGACTTGCGCGACCTACGGCGAAACACCGCCCTCAACGCGATCAGCTAGCGGGCGCTTCCGTCATGAAGTACGGCTTGCGGGAAGCATCGCCGTTGATCAGGGCCTCGATCTCGTCGAGGTCTTCCAGGAACTCGCGGGCGGGCACCCTCCGGTAACGCCAGCAACTGAATGTCGGCCCTCTCGATTCACCAACTGCTTCACGGGCCCGCCGTACCAGTTCAAGCGCCTTCGACCTGTCGCCGGCCACCCAGTTGGCAATCGCGAGGCACTGCAGATAGTTGGGATGCTCGTCGGACGGCGAATCGTCCTCCCGATCGAGTTCGACTACCTTTGTGAACGGCTCGCTGGCGATCTCTTCGGTCGCACCCCACACCGCCATCCCGTAATTGAACGCATCCTGTACATCCATATCTGCGACGCCGCGTTCCCGGTCGCGGAGCAGTTTTGCCGCCGTCTTGCACTTCCCGAGCCCGATATGGCGCAGAGCAAGGACAGAACGCGCCCTATCACGTTGCTGCTCCCCGAGCTCCCGATCCTCGAGAATCGGCTCCAGGATGGACACCGCGACACCGATTTCATCCGGCGTCTCTTCAAGCGTGCTCGCGATCCAGATCCTGTCGTCGAGACTCAGGGCCACGACGGCAACAGACTCCGCAACGGCTCGCAACCCGCCCGGAGCCACCAGGGATATGGCCTCCCGAACGAGCGGAGGCGGCACGTCATCGGAATGCAGAACGCGCAGTGCATCCTCGCCCGCCCCCGCGGCATCTCCGCGGTCGGCCCTGAAGTACGCCCGCTTCAGATACGCCTGCGGCGGCTCATGGCCGGCGGCGATCGCGCGGTCGAAAAGCGATCCCACGGTTTCCGATCGGCGCCGGTACTCCTCCAGGAAGGCTCCCAGAGCGAACAGCACCTCCCCATCGCGTGCATGTACTCTCTCGATCTCCCCCAGCTTCCTGTCCATGACGTCAGGACGCTCGTACGCGACGCCACGCTGGCGCCAGCTTCTGCTCGCGCGCCCGACGTAGTCCAGTGCCCCATCGCGATCCGCCAGGTTGCGGCTGACGATCTCGCTGACGAGATCGCAGTACTCCTTTGCGAGGCGACTCCTCGGCCGGTCCTTCGTGAACACGACTTGGTTCAGCAGCGAAAGGCTGTCGTAGCGGTGCACGACCAGCGGACCGCGCCGGAAGTCCAGCTGCTCCCTGAACGCATCGATCTTCGCCTCGAGAATTCTGTCCTCGTCGTCCAGATCAGGAACGTTGGACATCACGAAATGCAGGTCGATAGGTGACGTGCGCGACTCGCGAGACTCGGCCCGGATGTCATGCACGACCTTCGACAGCCCGCGCAGGTTCTGATCGTTCGGGAAGAACAGGATCGCCACCGCATCGGGAAGCTGGCGGGTACAAATGCCGCCGGTATCCGTATGGCCGGTACGGGAATCGATGAGCACGTAGTCGGGTCTTACGACCTGTTTCCACTGTTCCTTGAGATCTTCGAACAACAAGTAGCCGTCATGCTGCTCGTACAGCGCCCCCCAGTCGATCCGGCTGAAATCCGCGGCGTACGTCGCCCGTTGCGCGCCGGACGGCATGATCCACAGTTGGCCGGCGCCGGCGCCGAAGCCGGGTGCTTCGCTGATGTATCGCTCAACGTTCGGAGCCCGCTTGGAGACCAGGTACTCACCGACGAAGTCGATGACCCCCGGAACGTCGTCCGCCGGACGCAGAACGCCGAACGTGTCGAGGCCGGGCGCTTCGAGGTCAAAATCGACGGCGAGTACGCGGCGCCCCCTGCGAACCAGTTCAACCGCCGTGTTGACGAGCGCCATTGTGCGCCCGACCCCACCCTTGAACGAATAGAAGGTCGTGACGTACACGGGATTCACACTGTGCAGGTCAGGCTACGAGCCGGAAAGGGGTCCGCCTGCGACGCCGCGCCGCGGACGCGTCGAGCATCCGGAAACGAGATGCGCCGACGGTCTCGGACGTCTCCGACGCTCCTGCATCTTCCATGTGTTGCAGCGCCTGTACGTTGCCGGGCGACGCCAGCAGGCGAAGATAGCGATCGTTGGCCCGGTTCTGAATCAGCAACCCGTTCTCCCAGCGGTTCAACGTCGCTTCGCCGAGCCCGGTCACCTTCGCGAACGCGACGCGCGACATGCCATGCAGAGCACGGATGCCGCGGACCTCCTTGGGCGCCAGAACGCCCAGATGCTGGCATATGGCCTCGTGCTGCAGCGTCTCGGCCTCGTGATCGAGGAACTCGAAACCGCACGATCGGCAGACGCGAACCGGGATCCTGGCCGTCACCTCGACAGCGGATGCGCCCACGCCGTGGATGAACGTGTGGTCGCGCCACACGGTGCCCGCCGGCCCGTCGCACTCGAAGCACGCCTGATCCTGCGGCGTCTCCCTGCCCGGCTTCGAATCGATGGCGGACAGCGCGGCGACGGACTCGTCAACCGGTGTTCTTTCATGCATGGTCGGAATAGTGAAAGCTGCGCCCGAGTACCCGGCCGGACCGCAGTTCCAGCTTCACGTAGACGAGCGGCGCGCCCGATCCGAGGTCAATCTTCATGACGTAGCCAGTGGCGCCCGGCGGCTTCCGCAATTCGACGACATCGACGGCGTTGCCATCCTCAAGTCGGGAGGCGATGAGCTCCCAGGCCCCGGCCTCGGTGAACGGCACGTCGAGTCCCCCTGCCGGATCCAGCACCTGCTGCGGCTGCCATCGCGCCGGGCGCGCGGCGCTGAATTCGGTCCGCCGGGCCCGGGGTCGCCGCGCGAGCAGAGCAAGCTGATGCCGAGTCGCTTCGTCGATGCTCACCGACGCTCCCCGACCGGCCCCAGCAGGACACAACCATCAAGGAAAACAATCATATGAGACACAACCCCTTGAATCAAGAATGCGGATCCATCATTTGTGCCCGTCGGACGAGCCCAGCAGACTGGCTGGACCACATCCGGCCGATGACGCCTGGGTGTCGCGGTCGTACCAACCCGCCTCAAGGTGTCACACGTTCCAACCCCCGCAGGAACGCGTCGGGGGCGACGAACCGGGTGTGGAACTTGCTCCAGTCGTCCTTGTAGCGCTGGTAGACCGGGTCGTCCTCGAGGGTGGCCGAGGCATCCGGGTCGTACTCGGGGGTGTCGTGCGTCGGCAGCGGCCCGACAGTTTTGGAGTGCGCCGTGTTGAAGTCGCCGTCCTTGACCCAGCCGTCGGTGATCAGGACGAAGTCGCGGCGCCAGCCCGCGGGCGGGTCCGGCGGGGCCGCGAAGCGAAGCCGGAGCTCGTCGCCGGCGTTCATGATCACGTAGCGGTCCTCGACCTCGGCCAGCAGCTCGCGGACGTCGCCGAAGCGGGTGTGGTAGCCGACCAGGTCGCGCCACCGGGGCCGCAGGCTGGCCAGCTCGTAGCGCGGCAGTTCCAGACGGCGCGGACCGACGTACTCGGTCACGTTGTAGCCGCGGTAGTCGAGATCCGCGACGGCGGGCGTGAGGCGCCGCGTCGCCAGCGGAGCGTCGTCGCGCAGCGGCGCCCAGGCGATCCGGTCCCAGTAGATCTCCAGGTTCGTGCGCAGCCGCAGCCGTTGCGGATACCGCCCGTCGAACAGCCGCTCCACCGGAATGACCATCGTCTTGAGCTTGCCGGCCGGGAAGCCCAGGTCCTGGTGCATGACGGTCCAGTGCCCCTTGCCGTCGAGCGCCTCCACCGCCACGCCGCGCGGCGCCGGCAGGCTGCTCTGTCCGAGGGCGACGTTGATGCTGCTGTCGGTCGGGTAGATCCAACCGTAGGCCAGCAGCCGCAGCGCGGCGTGCGCCTCGGCGTCCGGGCCGAGCTCGACTTCGAGGAAGTGATCGCGGGTGATTCCCTGGTGGGTCCCCCGCTCGAACGTGGCGACGTAGCGTCCGTCGCGCTTGCCGACCAGGTCCCCGACGTCCTTGCCGGCATCGTCCCAGGCGCCGGCGATGGGTTGCGACGGGCCGGTGACGATGGGATCCAGCGGGGCCGCGTCGCGGGCGAAGCGCTCGTCGACGAAGACCTCCGTGTCCGCCGGGTGGTCGACGACCAGCAGGGACGCGTGGTCGACGAAGTGGGTCTCCCAGAGCTCGGCGGTGATGCGCAGGTCGTACTCCCCGTCGCGCGGGGCGAGCTGATCGCCGCGGATCAGCACGCGATCCTCGGTCTGCGTGACGCCGGCGGTGTCCTGCGCGTTGATGCGCATCCCGAGCGGCGACCGCCAGAGCACGTCGGTGACGAAACGCAGGCCCGTACCGTCGTCGGCGAAGAGCCACGGGCAGGAGCCCTTGAGCCGCTGCTCGGCGACGAACTCGCCGCGCGCCGGCAGGTTGAAATCGGCCTGCACGACGCCGTTGGGCCACGCCACGCGCGCCACGTCGATCCGCGGCTGCTCGCCCAGGCCGAAGTGGACCGGCCCCCCGGTCAGCACCTGCTTCTGCACGAGCAGTCCGGCGCGCGCCTCGATCTCGCCGCCGACCCCGAACGAGTTGATCCGCTGATCGCCCGCCGCAATGTGGGCCCGCGGGCGAATCCGTTGCCAGCCGTAGCCGGCGCTGCCCCGCCCCGCCAGCCGTACCGGCGCGCCGTCCTCCACCCCCACCAGGTCGAGCCAGCCGTCGGCGTCCAGATCGGCGACGCCGAAGATCTCGGCCGTGACCGGCGCGTCGAGGTCGTCGTCCTGCAGCACCGCACGCTCGTCGGCCAGCCAGATCCGTGAGCCCGCCGGTCCCGAGCCGAGCAGGTCGAGCGCGCCGTTGTTGTCCAGGTCGGCCAACAGCAGCCGCCGGGATCCGGGAGCGGCGTCGGCCGGCACGGCGGACCACTCGGCGACGGGCTCGCGATCCCACGTCCCGTCGTTCCAGCTCGTGCGGCTGACCTGACCCGCCGCATCCAGGGTGACCACGTCGAGGACGCCGTCCGCGTTCAGGTCGCCCAGGGCCAGGGCGACGACCGGCCGCGACGCCTCCCACGCCGGCCACCCGCCGAACCGACCGGCCTGCAGGTTCTCCAGCGGATGCACGCCGCCCGCCGCGTCCAGCAGGACCGCGTCCGGGTCGCCGTCGACGTCGAGATCGCCCCAGCCGAAACCGCGCAGGCCGGCCACGGCGGGGAACGGCCGCACCGCCTCGAACGTGCCGTCGGCGTTGTTGCGCAGCACCCACGGCGCCGCGTCCAGGGGGCCGTGAACGATGTCGAGATCGCCGTCCATCTCGATGTCGGCCGCCCAGGCGCCGTAGCCCGCGAGGCTCCCCATGTCGATGTCGTTCGCCGGCACGGGGGTGTTCTGTTCGAACTCACCGTCCTCGTTGCGGGTCAGAAGACCGAAGCCACTTGCGCCCACAACGGCGAGATCCATGCGGTAGTCGCCGTTCCAGTCGAGAGGAAGAAGCGCCTCGGCAGCCGGCCCGGTCGCGGGCCCGCCGCCCGGAAAGGGGAGCTCCGGTCCCGCGTCGGCCCCGCCCACCCGGCGCACGGTCTCGCCGTCGGTGGCAACGATTGCCGGCGTCCCGTCCTCGCCGCCGTGGACTATGGCCAGCGCGGCCGCCTCGACAGTTCCCTGCGCTACCGGCTGGATTCGCTCCGCCACGTAGGCGAGCGTCCGATCCGGCGCCGCCGCGGTCGACGGGGGCGACGGCATCGCCAGAAAGCGCATCAGCGGCGCCGCGATCTGCTCTGCGCTGACGCTGACCACCGCCAGGTCCTCACGGAAAGCGGGCGTGCGGACCAGCACGTTGCGGAGCAACTGGGCCATGGTCGCGGCCCGTCCCAGGTCGCCGCCGGCGGCGGCCTCGGACAGTCCCTGCAACTGCTCCATGGCCAGCTCGGGCCACGCCGCGCTGCGTTGCGTCAGGCGCTCTATCGTGTCGTCCAGGACGTCGCCGTCCTCCGTCCGGGCCGCCCACCGCGCCCGCTCCAGCAGCACGGCCAGGTTGTCGGGCCGGCGCGCCAGGACCTCTTCCAGCCACCGCCGCGCCTCGGGCAGGTCGGGTTCTGCCCCGCCCCGCTCCAGCTCCTGGGCCAGGGCGAAGCGGGCTTGCTCGTGATCGGCGTCGAGCGCCGCCGCGCGCCGATACTGGGCGACCGCCTCCTCGGACCGCCCGCTGAAGCTGGCGAGCTGACCCTGCAGAAACGCCACCGCGGCACTGTCCGGCGCCAGGGCGTACGCCGTCTCCAGCGCCGTCGTCGCCCCTCCGTCGTCTCCCACGCCGACCCGGGCCACGGCCAGGTTCGCGTGAATGGCCGGCTCGCGCGGGGCCAGCTCGCTCGCGCGGACGAACTGGTCGCGCGCGTCGCTCAGCAAACCGACCTCCAGCGATGCCAGCCCCCGGTAGAAGACGCGCACCGTCTCCCGATACTCGGCCGAGCCGGCCGATGGAAGCCCCGCCGGCGCGCAGGCGAACCAGGAGCCCGCGCTCACGGCCACGACGATCGGCAACAGGAGCCTGCGGCGCAGAAGTCCCGCGCCGACGGAACGCCCAACGCGACAACGGGCAACATGGCCACCCCAAGGTCGCGTCACCGCCGCCAGCGCCAGTCGCCGCCACCGGGCAGCCGCCGGTCCGCGCGAGCCGGGGGTCGAGCCGAAAGAACCTGATATTTGCACGTTCACCACCGTTGATCCTTGATATTCTTGCCAACCGTAGCATGGTCGGCAAACTCCCCGGCGCCGTGGCAGTGGCCGTCGGACTGGCCATCGGAATCGCCGGTGGCGCGGTCTCCGCGCAGCCGGGTCGGACCTCCCCGCTGGTCCTCTCCGGTGCGCGGCCCGACCCGCAGGCCGGCACGCTGACCATCGCCGGCGCGGGCTTCGGTCAGCTTCCCTTCGTCACCCTCGACCTGGTGCCGCTCGCGGTGCGCTCGGCCACCGATACCGAGATCGTCGCCGCCGCGCCGGTCTCGCTCATGCCCCCGGGCGACTACGTCCTGACCGTCAGCCGCGGCGCGGGGGCCGGAGAGCACGCGTCGCTCGACGTCGCCCTGCATGGCGGTGCGGCGGCCGGCGGGTCGACGCCCGCCACCCGCTCCGGCGCGGGCGCGGGACCGGGCCCGGCGGCGAGGACCAACGGCACGGACGGGCCCCGGCTGGCCGCCGGACCGGATGCGGTGGCCGCACGGGTGGGCGATCGCGTGATCACGGTAGCCGAGGTGGATCGCGCGTGGCGCCGCCAGGATCCCGGGGGCTTCGCCGCGCTGGCGCGCGAGATCCACGACACGCGCTGGCGCTTCACCGACACGCTGGTGGCCGAGGCGCTCATCGCGCACGAGGCGGACGCGCAGGGACTGACGCCCGAAGCGCTGCTCGAACGGGAGATCCCGCCGCGAATCGTCGAGATGCCCGAATCGGCGGTGCGATCCCTCTACGCCGACGTGGGCACCGCCGCGCGCGGCGCCAGCTACGAGCAGATGGAGCCGGCGCTGCGCGCCTGGCTCGAACGGGTGACGGCGCGCGAGCTGGCCCGGATGAACTACCTGGAGGAGCTGACCGCCGTCTCCATCAACGCCGAGCTGGCCCTGGACGCGCCCCGGGTGGCCGTGGAGCGCACGGCGCAGGACGCGCGGCTCGGTCCGCAGGACGCGCCGGTCGAGCTGGTCGTGTTCGGCGACTTCCAGAACGCCGACTACGGTCGGTTCACCGCGGCGTTCGGACGCGTCCGGGAGACGTACGGCGAGCGGGTCCGGATCGTGTTCAAGCACCTGCCCCCGCCCGACCGCCCCGCCGCGATCCAGGCGGCGCAGGCCGCGCAGTGCGCCAATCTGCAGGAGCGATTCTGGCCGTTCCACGACGCATTGCTGTCACGGCCGGCGGTGCTCGACGCGTTCCGTCTCCGGCAGGCGGCGGGCGAGGCGGGCCTCGACGTGGATCGGTTCGACGCCTGCGTCGCGGGCGGGGCAACGCACCGGACGATCCTGGACGCACTCGAAGAGGCCATCCGCTACGGCCTGCACGCCAGCCCCAGCTTTCTCGTCAACGGCCGGCTCGCACCGGAGCCCCCGCCGTTCCTGCCTCCGTTCGAGTTCTTCACGCGGCTCATCGAGGAAGAGTTGCTGCAAGTGTCACGGCGCGGACGCTGATCGCCGGAGGCCGGCCGCCTCGTCGATGACGATCCGCGTGTTGGGAGAGATGTCCGCGAACCGCTGCGTCGCTCCCGAGGGCCACGCCACCTCCAGCGTCTCCACCACAGGGTCTGGCCCGAGCCCGAAGGTCAGGGGCAGCTCGCTCTGCGAGGCATAGCTCGACCCGCTGCGCGCCATTCGTGACTGTCTGCCCGACGCGCTCGCCACCTGCACCACCGCCCCGATCCCGCGCCGGTTCGAACGCGTGCCGACCAGTCGGACCCGCAGCCAGTTGTTCCGGTTGCCGCCGTCGTTGCGGAGCAACCGCGCGGGCCCGTTCAACGCGGTGAGCACGAGGTCGAGATCCCCGTCGCCGTCGAAGTCGGCGTAGGCGGCCCCCCGCCCCATGGCCGGCCGGACGAACGCCTCGCCCGCTCCGCGGCTGGCGTCCTGAAACGTGCCGTCGCCCCGGTTTCGGAGCAGCAGCGGCGGCTGGCTGAGCCGCGCTCGCGAATCCAGCATCCCCTGCGACTCGTCGGTGCCGCCGTTCGCGGCGAAGATGTCGAGGCGGCCGTCGAGGTCGACGTCCAGGAAGAAGACCGCCCAGGTGACCGAACGGTAGCTGGCGCGGCCCACCGCCGTGCGGGGCGCGGCGTCCACGTAGAAGCCGTCGCCCGCGTCGCGATAGAGGCCGAGCATCTCGTGGAGGAAATTGCCGACGAGGATGTCCGGGCGGCCCGACCGATCGTAGTCGGCCGCGTCCACTCCCATGTTCGCGCGCGCCCGTCCCCGCTCGCTCAGGGACACGCCGGCGCGCAGGCCCACGTCGACGAATCGTCCCGCTCCGTCGTTGTGGTACAGCTTTGCGGGCACGCGGTCGCTGCCGACGAACACGTCGGGCCAGCCGTCGGCGTCGTAGTCGAGCACCGCGACCCCCATCGCCTTGTCGGTCGGGTCGTCGAGGCCGGCCTGCGCGGTGACGTCCTCGAAGCGACCCTGCCCGGCGTTGCGGTACAGGGTGGGCGCGACCGGACGGTACGCGTCGGGACCGCAGTACCCCGGTGGATTGCCGCACCCCGTGTCCGTCTCGGGCGACCAGTCCACGTAGTTGCCGACGAAGAGGTCGACCAGGCCGTCGCGGTCGTAGTCGAGCCACGCGGCGCTGACCGCGAACCCGCCGTCGCCGATGCCCGAGCCGGCGGTCACGTCGCGGAACGTGCCGTTCCCCGCGTTGCGGTAAAGCCGCCCCCCGTCCACCGTCGTCAGGAAGAGGTCGTCGCGGCCGTCGTTGTCGTAGTCGGCGACCGCGGCTCCGAGGCCGTAGACTTCGGCGCCGTCCAGGCCGCTCCCCGCGAAGACGTCGCCGAAAGTGCCGTCCCCGTTGTTGCGGAACAGGCCATGACGGGTCTCGCCGGCCGATCCCCACCGCCTGCCGTTGACGAACAGCAGGTCCGACCGGCCGTCGCCGTCCAGGTCGAGCACGGCGACCCCGCCGCCGAACAGCTCCGGGTACCAGTGATCGCCCGCGGCCCCGTTGTCGTGCGTGAAGTCGATGCCGGCCTGCGCCGTCACGTCGGTGAACACGACCGCGGCAGGCACCGCGTTCTGCGCTGCCGAACCCGCCCGGCCCGCGGCGCCCGGCAGTCCCGAGGCGCCGGGTTGCCCGGTCGATCGGCCTCCGCTCAGCACCAGCACCGCGCAGGCGATTCCGATCAGGAACCGGTGGCGGTTCGAAGACCGGCCAAACGCCCGAATCGCGCAGCGCGAGAAGGAAACCCGGCGGGGCGTCCGCGACCGGGAAGCGGCGTAGCGGGGGACGATGCCTCGTCGGCCGCACACGGCGGAGTCACTCACGGCACTTCCCCGTCGGGCCACGGCGTGCGGCACGCCTCGCCCCGCTCGTAGCGCCGCAGGTTCTCCTGCAACCGACCGGAAACGCCGGCGAGTCCGGCGCGCAGGGCTCCGGTGACGAGATCGCGCTGCAGCGCCGCCGCGCGGTCGAAGGCGCCGACCTCGGCCAGCGCCATCGCCATCGTCTCCCCCAGGTCGAGACTCCTCCCCCGCGAGGCGAGACCGTCCGCCATGGCCAGCGCGCGCGCCCCGTCGCGGACGCGCTCGTCCGGGGCCGCGGCCAGCACGCGCGCGAGTGCGTGGGCCACCCCGGCATCGTCCGGGTACGCTTCCAGCGCCTGCTCGAGCCGCGCGCGGGCGGCAGACCAGCGGTGGAGCACGACAAGGGTCATGGCGTGCCCGAAGGCCGCCTCGACGAGATCCGGGCTCATCCGCGACGCCTGCTGATACTGCGCCAGGGCGCCCTCCGGATCGCCGGACCGGCGCAGGCTGTAGGCCAGGCGCAGGCGGGCCTCGGCGTACGACGCCCGCCCCCGCAGCGCCGCGGCGAACCGTTCGGCCGCTTCCCGGTACCTGCCCTCGTCCTGCAGCAGCACCCCCAGGCTGTACTGTGCCTGCGCCAGCTCGGGCGCATCCGCCGCAGCCCGCTCCAGCTCCGTGCGCGCCGTCCCCGTGTCGCCCCGCAGATAGAGCGCCGTGCCGAGTCGGTGCCGAAGCTCCGCGTCTGCAGGATCGAGCTCCAGGCCGCGGCGGAACGCGGCGACGGCCCCGTCCCAGTCCTCGCGGTTCAGCGCCTCGATACCGCGCGTCTCGTACGCCTGAGAGCTCTCCAGCAGTCCGTCCAGGGCGGCCATCAGCGGGTCGGCGGGCCGGATGTCGGCCGCCTCCCGCTGCCGCAGGTGCTCCTGCGCCCGCTCCGCTTCGCCGAGCCGCAGATAGGCCTGCCCGAGCGGATAGTGGGCCGCCGTCGCCGAGGGTTCGAGGGCGAGGATCTCCTCCAGGCCCCGGGCCGCCGGCTCGAACTCCTCCCGCATCAGCGCGACGCGGGCCAACCCGAACCGCGCGGAGAGCGAATCGGGATAGAGGCGCAGGGCGCGCGCGAACAGCGGCTCGGCGGCCTCCGCGTCTCCCTGCGCCAGGCGCACGTCGCCCAGCCAGACCAGAACGGCCATGTCGTCCGTCTGCAGTCGCCGCGCCGCCTCGAAGCGATCGGCCGCCTCGTCGAGCGCGCCGGCGTCCCGGTGCAGATGCGCCAGGTAGTAGGGCCAGCGGACATCGGCCGGGGCCAGCGTCTGCGCGTTCCGGAACGCCGGAACGGCGGCGCCGGGCAGCTCCGCCGCCATGAGCACCATGCCGAGCGCGCCGTAGGTCTCCGCCGCGCCCGCGGCCGGGGCCCGCCCCGCGGCCTGCAGGCTGTCGATCGGCTGCCAGCGGGACTCTATCTGCTCGCGGACCGAGTCGCTGACCTGCGCGAGGTCGGGGAGGACGACGGCTTCCAGCGGACGCTCGACCGCCGTGCTCCCCTCCTGCCCGCGCGCGCCGGACGCCGGCGAGTCCGTCCCGCCGCACGCCCAGCCCAGGAACGCCGGCGCGAGCAGCAGCAACACCGCCTGACGCCGGCCGCGCGCGGCCGGCATCAGGAACAGAACAGGTTGCAGCCGTCCCGGCGTTCGCGACGCGTCGACGGCGTGGAGTCCTCGACCTTGCGGTCGATCACCATCATGACCAGGCCTATCCCGACGCCGGCGGCGATGAGCCCCCATACCTTGCGCGCCCCGCCGCGGTCGCCGTCTCCCGCCGGTGCCTGCATCGCCGCGGCCCGCATCTCCCGCGGCCGCGCAAGCGAGCCGGCAGCCGCCGCCTCGCGGTCCGCCGTCGGCGCCTGTCGCGCCGTCACCTCCGAAGCCGCCTTCAGGGCCGAATCCAGCAGACTTCCCGCGAACGCCGCAGGCGCGTGCGCCATCACCAGTACCAGCGTCAACGCCAGCGCCGTCATCCGCTTCCAGCTCGTGCTCGCAGTCATCGTCGTCCTCCTCTCGGCAGCATGCGAACGGCCAGGGGGCTCGCGCCGGCGAAACCCCTGGCGTGACCGCAAGCCTCTAGAACCGCAGGTTCGCGTACACCTGCAGCACCCGCGCGTCGAGCACCGTGATCGGCCGGCCGAACGCGATGCCGATCGTGTTCTCGATCGACTGGACCGAGTTGGAGTTCATCGCGTTGTAGAGGTCGATGCTGGTGTCCAGACGCACGTCGCCCAGATCGAACGTCCGCAGGAACCGGAGATCGAGCTGCGTGAAGCGCTTGGTGAAGTACTGGTTCGGCGCGGTGATCGCCAGCGTCCGGTTGGGGCTGCCCGCGAAACCGACCCGCGTGCTCGTCGGATCGCAGGTGCCGTTGCCGTCCGCCCAGCAGTGGATGTCGGCGTTGGTGAAGTCGCCGATGGCGTTGATCGGCGTGCCCGGCGTGTTCTTGTAGATCCAGCTCAGCGTGAAGTCGGACGGGAGCGGGATGTCGCCGTGCATCCGGAAGTCGGCCAGGTTGCCCCAACTGTGGGTGTGGGTGCAGTTCGGGCCGCCCGGCGGGAGGTTGTTGAACAGGTCGCGCGGCTGGTTCGGCTCGTCCACGGTGAAGCAGTTGCCGATCGTCTGCGTCCCGAGGTCGAGGCCCCCGGTCACGCGGATGCCGTTCGGCAGGCGCCCGTCGACGGAGAAGACGAAGCCGTTCCAGACCCGGGTCTGGGCGCCGTAATTGTCGGCTATGGTCACGAGCCGCTTGCTCTGCCCGAACAAGTCGGGCCTGATGTCGTAGTAGCCGCAGAGCGGCTGGCCCGGCGAGAGACCACTCACCACGTCGTACAGCCGGCCGCTCGCCGGGGTCGAGATGCAGTACTCGTCGAAGTCCGCGGGGCCGGTCAGCAGGTTGTCCGACACCCAGAAGCCGCCCGACCAGTTGCGGTTGTAACCGCCGCTGACCGACAGCCCGGTCAGCAGCTCGCGCTGAATCTCGGCCAGGAAGTCCCAGGTATAGGGTCGGTTGTCGTACAGGACGTCAGGATCGAACATCGTGGCGGGACAGGCTTCCGGGCTCGCTTCCGAGCACCCCTCCAGGTTGCCGAAGATGTAGTCCTCCGGCTCCAGATCCGGAAACTGGCCGTAGTTGGCGTTGCTGATGTCGCCGCACTCGCCGTTCGCGCCGAAGTTCGCCGTGTCGCAGTCCGCGATCCAGTTCTGATTCGCATCGATCCACAGCCGGTTCGCCGTCGAGACCGACGAGTTGAACGGGTGGAACTCGCGGGTCAGACGGCTCCGCGTCAGCTCGTTGAAGCGGCCCATCGACACCTTTACCGCCGTCCGGCCATCGCCCGTCAGGTCATAGCTGACGCCGCCGCGCGGGTTGATGTCGGTCCAGTCCGGGACGCCGCGCAGCTCCGGCACCGTCCGCGCGCCGACGGAGGGTCCGGCCCCCAACTGTGCGGCCGGGAACCCCATGCTGACATAGTCGGTTCGTATCCCTCCCGTCAGCGTCAGGTTCCCGACGGTCCACGAGTCCTGGACGTAGAGGCCCAGCTCGGCGTTCATCCGCTCCTGCTGGAAGTACGGCTGCGTGTAGTAGATGAGGGCTATCGGATTGCCGGCCAGCAGCGCCCACGCCAGCGTGTCCTGGTGGGCGGTGGTCCGCTCCTCGTCGTTGAACGCCTGCTCCAGCGTCACGCCGACCCGGAAGTTGTGCGAGCCGGTGACGTACGACATCCGGAAGTACTCCATGCTCCGCCCGGTCCGCGCGCGGGGGGCGATGTTCAGGATCGGGGCGCCCCAGCGGTAGCCGGTGGCGAGGTCGCGGATGTGCCGATCCTCACCGTCGACGACGCCGGTGGCGGGGAAGTTGATCCAGTTCGCCGTCTGCCAGCCGCCGCCCGCCTCGAGCAGGAGGCGCGTCGTGACGGGCGAGGTCCACGAGCCCTGGACGACGCCGTTGGGCCACATGTCCCAGCCGTTCTCGTTCTCGATGGCGTACTGGCCCGTGTACCCGGTCGTGCAGCGGCAGTCCTTCTGGATGTCGAGGAAGCTGGCGAACCGGTGCCGCTCGGCGGCCTGCCAGGTGAGGCGGACGGCGTGCGTCCGGTTCCAGTCGAAGTCGTAGGCCGGCCGGCCGGAGTCGCGCTCGTGGAAGATGGTCCGGGTGTTGTAGAAGCCGGGCGCGCCGGGGCCGCCCCGCAGGCCGAACGGATCCTCGATCTCGTTGGGGCCGCCCACCCGCATGTCGGGGAACTGCGCCCCCGCCATGCCGAACCCGTTGTGCCCCTGCAGCGCGTTGAAGAAGCCGCCGGGCGGCTGGATGCGGCGGCCCCAGCGCGCGATGGAGGCGTAGTACCACGCCTTGTCCGTCACGATCGGACCGCCCATCGTGCCGGCGGCGCGCCAGATGTTCACCATCTGCGGCGGCTCGATGCCGAACTCCTCCAGCTCGGGGGTCAGGTTCTCCGCCTGCATCCCGCCGCCGGAGTACTTCGTGTTGAGCGAGGCGGTGAAGGTGTTGCTCCCCTCCCGCGGGATGGCGTTGATGGTGGTGCTGCCCGAGCCGTTCTCGGCGCCCATGCCGGCGATCTCGACCTGCATCTCCCCGATGGTGTCGGAGTTGGTGATGTAGCCGGAGCCGGAGGCGGTGCCGATGTAGTACTGATTGCGGAAGCCGTTGAACGACGCGCGGGTGCCCGGCTTGCCGTGGTAGAAGCGGTAGGCCCCCTGCGCCGACCAGGTGTCGCGGGTGCCGCCGACGTCCGCCCGGTCCTCGGTGAACCCGGGCGTCACCTGGGCTATGGTCTGCAGGCCGTAATTGCCCACCGGCAGGACTTCCAGCTCCTCGGTGTCGAGCACCGCCTGCTGGCGCACGGTCTGCACGTCGACCACCGGCGCCTCGCCCGTGACCGTAATCGTCTCCTCGACCGACCCGACGGCCATCTGGGCGTCGATCGTCGCCGTGAACCCGGCGCCGATCGTGATCCCGTCGCGGACGACCGTCGAGAAGCCGGGCAGGGTGAACGTGACGGTGTAGCTTCCGAGAGGAAGCTGCACCACGCTGTACAGCCCGGCGCCGTCGGTGAACGCCACCTGCGGCGCACCCAGCGCGGCGGACGTCACCTCCACGGTGACGCCCGGCAGCACGCCACCGGTGTTGTCGGTCACCTGCCCGGCGATGGCGCCGAGCTGCTGGGCCGATGCACCGGCCGTACACAAGAGAGCCGCGCAGAGCGCGGCGGAAGTGACAGCGCCGAAACGAACCCGTTGCCTGAACGCGTGCGACATGAGACACCTCGCGATCGAACGGAACGAATCGCCGTGGTTCTGCGTCTGACCGTTCAGGCCCTTGGCCTGCCCGGCCGACGTAAACCCTTCTTGCCGCGATTGTAGTGCCGACGATCCTGCCGCGCAAGCAGCGTGCTAACCCGCGCTATACTGCGAAACATGTCGTTCCAGCTTCCCCGGAAGGCCTCGCTTCTGGTCGCGGCGGTGCTCGCGGCCGGCGCCCTCGACTCCGCCTCGGCGCAGCCGCCGCCGGTGTTCCGGTCGGGCGTCACGCTGGTCACCACCGACGTCATCGTGCGGGACGGCGACGGCCAGTTCCTGCCCGACCTGACCCTCGACGACTTCACGATCTACGAGGACGGCCAGCCCCAGCGGATCGCCTCCCTGGTGCTAGTGCACGGCGGACGGGTGTTCAACCAGTTGCTGCCCCCGCCGCCGGTGCCGGAAGGGATTATCCTGCCCGGACGGACCGCCCCGGCAGCGAGCGCGACGCCGGGACGGATCTTCGTCATCTTCATCGACGACCTGCACATCCGGCCACCGGACACGCCGCTGATCCACCGCGTGATGGACCTGCTGCCCGAGACGCTGATCCACGAGGGGGACGAGTTCGGGATCATCTCGAGCGGCAAGTCCGCCATCCGCGTGCAGATGACGAGCGACCGCAACCGGCTGCGGGCGATCGACCGGGCCGTGGGCGAGGCGTTCGATCCGCGGCAACTGATCGAACGGGCCACACAGCTCTCGTCGCTCGGCGAGTCGCGCTGGCGCGCCCACGTCGCCTTCAAGACCGCGATCGAGACGGTGCGCGGGCTCGAGCAAATCCGGCACCGGCGCAAGGCCTTCCTGTACGTGAGCGCCGGCTACAACTTCAATCCGTTCGACGACAGCCGCGTCAACGCGCGCATCGAGTCGATGCAGCAGGTGGGGTTCTTCGAGGGCGTCGATCTGCCGGCGTTCGACGAGCCGGCCCTCGATCAGTTCGCGACCACGGACGCGTTCGGCGAGGTATTCAGCGACTCCGAGCTGCACAACGAGCTGCTGCTGCTGATCGACGAGGCGAACCGCGCCAACGTCTCGTTCTACACCATCGATGTCCGCGGTCTGACCACCATCCCTGATCTCGACTTCGATCTGCGGACCACCGAGTGGAACGAGTACATCCGCAAGCAGCACTCGTCGCTGCGGACGCTGGCGGAGCTGACCGGCGGGATCGCGGTGGTCAACCGCAACACGTTCCGCGAGGCGTTCACCGAGATCGACGCCGAGACGAGCGACTACTACGTGCTCGGCTTCTACTCGTCCAACCCGGACGAGACGCGCCGGTCGCGCGAGCTGCGAGTCGAGGTGGCGCGCGAAGGGGCGGAGGTCCGTTCGCGGACCCACTACCTGCTGCCGTTCCCCGATGCCCGGCCCGCGGCGCCACCGGGAGCGGCGCCCGTCTCCCCGACAGAGGCGCCAGGGTCCGCACGGCGATAGCGGACGGGTCGGAGGCCGGTCAGTACCGGAAGAGGTACGAGATCTTCATGAAGATCGCGCGGTTGGTCCGCCGGTACCGCTGCGTGAGGAAGCGCACCGGGTCCAGCCGGTCCTCCTGCTGGTAGTGGCCGTCGTAGCCCACGTAGAACACCGTTCCGGAGTTGACGCGGTAGGTCAGCAGCAGGTTTCCGTCCAGTGTCCGGTCGAACGAGTTGTGCTCGAGGATGTTGCGCAGCAGCAGCCGCTCGGTGAACTGATAGGTTGTCAGCGCGCGCAGCACCTGGATGTCGAAGACCAGCGTGCTCGTCCGGGGATCCTCCAGGCGGCTCAGCTCGACGTTCAACTGCGATTGCAGGCGCGACACGGGCCGGAATATGGCGGTCAGGCTGCCGAGGCGGCCGCGGCCGAGAAACGGCATCCCGCCGTAGCGTATGGACTCTCCCCAGGAGACATTGCCGACCAGCGCGATCCGCCGGCTGGCGTTGATGTCGAAGTCGACGCCCTGGTTCCACTTCCAGAAGTCGATCCCGCCGTACCGCTCCAGCGCCCGCTCGGCGCTCAGACCCAGGCGCACGTTGCGCGCGAAGGTGAAATCGAGCCCGGGGCCGACGGTTTCATCCATCAGCACGTTGTCGAACGAGTAGTTCCGCCCGTAGCGCACCCGCGGCCCCCAGTTGACCAGCCAGTGCTCCGGCCACCAGCGGTAGGCCAGGTTGGTGAACATGCGCTTGTCGTCGACCCGCCGGACGAACCCGGTGTCGATGCGAAAGTCGGGACTGGTGCCGCCGTAGAAGGCGGAGAAGTTCACGTTCCGCCCCACGTGATTGAAGAAGGTCCCCATCGTCTGCCCGACGCGCTCGACCCCCTCCTCGTCACGGTGCCACGACTGCGACAGGAAGACGTTCCAGCGGTTGGTGGCGCCGAGCCGCATGTTGGAGTCGAACGCTGCCATCCGGCTGTAGCCGTCCATGAAGTCGCGGTTCGTGAACGTCGCGCCGACGAACGACTCCGGGTACAGGTCGAAGCGGGCGCGGCCGACGGCGACGTTGGCGGTCCTGCCGAACGCCGGGTCCGACGGGTCGTCGCGCTTGCCCGGCGCCTCGTCGTCGGCGAAAAGGACGCCGAGGGAGCTGCGGCCCACCTTGCCGCTCACCTTGCCCCCGTAACGCGGGTCGACGATGGTGCGGGTATGGATCGGCGTGATCGGCGCGAAGACGTTGAAGATCTCCTGCCCCTCCAGGAAGAACGGCCGCAGCTCGGGATAGAAGAGCGGGAAGCGCTGGTTGACGTCGATCTGCGGCAGGTCCGATTCGATCTGCGAGAAGTCGGGGTTGACGGTGAAGTCGGCGGTCAGATCCGAGGAGATGCCGTACTTCACGTTGAGCCCGGCCTCGGCGACGTCGTCGTCGACGAACGCGCCGGCGGCATCGAGCGCGCCGAGGCGGAACGCGGTGACCGTCGGCAGGATCTCCAGGTTGCGGCTGGTCGACAGGTCGGCCAGCCCCTCGATCACCCCCATCTGAGCGAGAAACTGCGCGATGTCCCGCGAAACCGGCGACCAGACGACGGTCTCGTCCTTCCCCTGAATCGCGCGCGAGACCTGGAACCCCCAGCGGTGCGTCTCCCCCTCGCCGACCGCCGGGTAGCGCAGGCTCTTGAAGGGGATCGCCAGCTCCGCGGTCCAGCCGTCCGCCGACGGCACGCCGGCCGAGACGAACAGGGCGTCCCACGAGATGTCCCCTTCCGGAATGCCGCTGGGGGGCGTGTCCGACGGCCCTCTTCCCTGCGACCCGAGGGCCCGCCGCTGCGTCCGGTTGCGCAGGCCGGTCGAGTTCAGGATGGCGTCCCCCTGCACCCCGAAGCCGTTGACGGTGAACTGATAGGCGCGCTGCCGGTCACGGAACGGGTCGAAGAAGAGGGAGACCGTGTCGTCCTCGGCGATCTGATCCCGATCCGAGCGGTTCGCCCGCATCAGATCGGGGCTGGCGTATCCCGCGCGGATGCCGACGTAGAGGTTCTCGCCGTCGTAGGCGATGTACACGTCGGTCGGCTCGCTGGCGACGGCCCCTTCGACCGGCGCCGTCTGCACGAAGTCCGACAGGTGCGCGGCCCGGCGCCAGACGTCGTCGGTGAGTTGCCCGTCGATGATCGGGGGCTCCTCCACCCGGACCGCGGAAACGACCGGTTGCCCGGCGGCGTGCGCCGCGGCCCCGACCAGCAGCGCCAGCGCCAGGAGCCCGCGGTGAAACGCCGCGTGGTACCGAGAGGCATATTCGACCGGGGAGCAACGCCGTCCACGCGGGTTGCATCGCCGCTTGAATGCAGCGGGGCTTTCGCCACGGGCTCTCAGGGCGGTTCCGCCGGCCGTTCGCGATGCGATCATCGTTCGATCGGCGTCGCCGCGACGATCCCGGCGCCTTCCTCGATCGTGATCCGCTGGTTGGCTTCCAGCGGTCCGGTCTCGTCGACGCGCCCGCCCGGCCACGCCACCCGCACGGCCTCGACCTGCGTTGCGGCGCCCAACCCGAGGGACACCGGCAGCTCGCTCTGCGAGGCGTAGCTCGACCCGGTCCGCACCCGGCGCCAGCGCGTTCGGCCCCCGGTGGTCACCTCGACGCGCGCGCCCACGCCGTCGCGGTTCGCAGCCGTCCCGACGAGCCGCACCCGCAGCACGTTTCCAGCCGCCGTGTCGTTGCGCAGCAGCCGCGGCGCCCCGCCGTTGGCGGTGATCACCACGTCGAGATCGCCGTCGCCGTCCGCGTCCGCGTAGGCCGCCCCGCGCCCGACGAGCGGCGCGTCGAACCCCTCGCCGGCTCCCGTCACTTCCTCGAAGCGGCCGCCGCCGAGGTTGCGGAACAGTTGCGGGCGCTGCGCGTGACTCACCCGCGTCTGGACCCGGCCGACGTCGTCCGCCACATGGCCGTTCGCGGCGAGGATGTCCAGGCGGCCGTCGAGGTCGACGTCGAAGAAGAAGCAACCGAACGTCAGCGTCAGCAGCGTCGCCCGGCCGAGCGGCGAACGGGGCGCGTCGTCGATGAACAGCCCGTTGCCCTCGTTGTGGTACAGGGCCAGCATCTCGTTCGAGAAGTTGCCGATCACCAGGCCGGGCAGCCCCGAGTCGTCGTAGTCGGCGGCGTCGGCCCCCATGCCGGCCCGCGCCACCCCGGTCTCGCTGAAGGCCACCGCGGCAGTGACCGCAATGTCCTCGAACGTGCCGTCGCCCCGGTTGCGGAACAACTGGTTCGGCTGCGTGTCGTTGGCCACGAACAGGTCCATCCAACCGTCCGCGTCCGAATCGAACATCACCACGCCCAACGCCTTGGCCGACGGCGCCGCCACCCCCGCGGCCGCCGTCACGTCCTCGAAGGTCCCGTCGCCCCGGTTGCGGTACAGCGTGGCGCTCTGCCCCGCGTACGACTCCGGGGTGCAGTAGGACTTGGTCTCGCCGTCGAGGGTGCAGAACAGGTCGGTCTCCGCCGTCCACTCGACGTAGTTCGCCACGAACAGGTCGAGGTGCCCGTCGCCGTCGTAGTCGAGCCAGAGAGCGCTGGTCGAGAACCCCGGATCGCCAACGCCGGCCGCGGCAGTAACGTCCGTGAACGTGCCGTCCCCGCTTCCTCTGTAGAGCCGATTGGGGCCGAGCGCGGCCAGGTACAGGTCGACGTGCCCGTCGTTGTCGTAGTCGGCCGCGGCCCCGCCGATGCCGTAGATCGGGGAATCGAGTCCGGACCCGCGGGTGACGTCGGTGAAGGACCAGCCGCCGTCGTTGCGGTACAGCGCCGGCGGCGTGCCGTCGCCCCGTCCCGGCCAGTCGGTCGAATTGATCAGCAGCAGGTCCTGCCGCTCATCGCCGTCGGCATCCAGCCAGACGGCGCCCGCACCGAGCGTCTCCGGCAGGTACTTCTCGCCGAACGCCCCGGTGTTGTGGGTGAACCGGATGCCGGCCTCCGCGGTGACGTCGGTGAAGACGATTGGTGCTACCCGCGCGTCGGCCGCGGTCTCGGCCCGCGGCGTGTCGGGTCCGGATGCGGCGTCGGGAGACTCTTCCCCGGCCGGCCCGCCGCAGCCAGCCGCGGCGGCCAGCACGATGGCGACGGCGCCGAACGCGGCGCGGAACACGGGGCGCGGCGGCAGCGTGCGAATCATCGTGCCGGGTCCGCTCGCTTCCATCAGTACGCCGGCCGGGCCGGCGCGCCGTGCTCGTGAATCGCCTGCCGCTCGTTGTTGTCCTCCGGCGAGGCGCGCCGGAAGGGACCGGTGATGGCCTGGGCCGCCTCGTCCGCCTTGAAGCGCTCGTACAGCGCCCGCTCGCGGGCCGCCTCCTCGGGACGCCCCGCCCCCTGATGGCTCAGCATCAGGTTGTAGTGCGCCTGCAGGTCCTCCGGATCGATGCGCAGCACCTCTTCGAGGACGGCAACCGCGTCGTCGAAGCGCCGTTCCAGGAAGTGGATGCGGCCGATCTGGTTCAGCACTACGCGGTCGCGCGGGTACTGCGCCCGCGCCGCCTCGAACTCGGCCAGCGCCTCGTCGTAGCGCCCCAGCGCGCGCAGTGCTGTACCGAGGAAATAGTGCGCGCGCGCAAGCCCGGGCGACAGTTCCAGCGCCCGTTCAAGCAGCGGAACGGCGGTCTCGACGTCGCCCTCCTGCAGGCGCGCGCGGGCCACGTTGACCGGTCCGTCCGGATACTCCGGCTCGATCTCCATCACCGTCCGGAAGGCCGCCTCCGCACCGCGCAGGTCGCCCTGCAACAGCAGACCGATGCCGTAGTCGTTCCACCGCTCGCGCAGCGACGGCGCCTCGACGCGCGGGACCTCCGGCAGCGCGACGTCGGCTTCGATCACCTCGAGCGACGCCTCCGCCTCGGCCATCACCGTCGTCGGAATGTCCGGAATCGCCTTGATGCCTCCGGAAACGTCGCTGGTGTCGCCGGTGAAGCGCCACTCCGCGTCGTCGTAGTCGGCGGTCGCGGGCGCCGCCTTCGCATCGCGCACCCCGGCGAACGCCCACTGCGTGTTCCACCACGCGAACTTGCGGTAGTTGACCTTCGCCCGCAGGAAAATCCGGTCGCCGGCATCCTCCGGCACCCGCAGCCGGTAGTGGACGGTGTCGGCGGCGCCGGGCGGAATCAGACGGACATAGGCGACGGAACGGGTCATCCAGGCGTTGCGCTTGTTGATCGGGTTGCCGTGCGCGTCGAGCTGCAGGCTGCGGTAGAAGTGGGCGCCGGGATCCACCGGCCCGCTGCCGCCGTCGGCCGCCGCGCCGCTGTGCAGCAGCACGCGCCCGGTGTCGTCGACGGCCTCGAACTCCACCCACACGTCGAAAGCGTCGACGGTGCCGCCGGGAAAGAAGTGCCCCACCTTGCGCGTCCGGACCACCACCTCCACCCGGACCGACTCGCCGCGGCGTACGGCGACCGGGGCCAGGTCGAGGGGCGCGATCACCTCGCCGGGCGTCGTCACCACGCCCCCGGCGCCGAAACGGGCCGACTCCTCGCCCACCGCGAACGTGCTCGCCAGCCGCGGCTCGGCGCTCCGCTCGTTCGCCGGTCCCGGCGGCGGGGTCTCGTCCGCCCGCGTGATTCCGAACACGTCCACCGAGATCTGCCCGTCCCGCAGGAAGTCCTGCACGATCCGCAACTGCTCGTCGTCGCCGTTGACGAACGGCAGCGCCGTGTTCGCCCCCGGGAAGCGGTGCGAACGCACGTAGCCGTCGCCGGCGGCCGGATCGTCCGACCGCACCAGCGGCATGTGGCAGTCGTTGCAGGTGAGCGGCCTCTCCGGGTAGTAGAACGAGCGGGCGCCCTGCCCCGACACCCCGGACGCCTGCCAGTTGTCGTACTCGTTGAAGCCGCGGATCCAGCGGTAGCCGTTCACCGGCACGTCCAGGTGCACCTTGTGGCAACTGGAGCAGAACTCGGCGCTGTCCTCGCGATGGAACGGTTTCAGAAAAGTGCGCCGGTGCGGCTCCGGGGCGAGCTCGGTGACCAGATCGTGCGCCCAGCGCAGCAACGGCGCCTCGCTGGCGGCCAGATCGTGCAGCGGCGGGTACTCGACGATGAAGTCCCCCTGCCCCATCGTGCCCCCGACGTGCACGATCGAGTGGCAGGAGGTGCAGCCCAGCCCCGCCTGCGCTTCGGGCGTGTCGATCTGCTCGCGGATCGGCCGGTCGAAGCGGCCGTTGAAGAACACGGCGTGATCGTGGCAGCCGGCGCACCACTTCGACGGCCGCGTGCCCACCACGTCCTGCATGTACTCGATGGAGCGCCGGTACCACTGGTTGTTGAAGGACGAGAAATGGTGCGCTGACGCGTTCCACTGCTCGTAGATGTCCTGGTGGCACCGCCCGCACGTCTCGCTGGTGAGAAAGAAGTCGGCGGGAATCACGTCGCCGGTGTTCGTGCGCGCGGACGAGGGAAAGAAGGGGCTGTCGGGTCCGTCTCCCTCGCCCTCCATGGTCGCCGGCGGCCGCACCGGATTCACGATGCGGTGCGCGTCCCGCCAGCCGGCGTCCCACGTGGCGCGCAGGGCCGGCGTCATCAGCGCCGCCGCCGCCAGCGCCGCGATCCCGCCCCGGATCGCCCACACCGGCGCGGGCGCCGACACCGCCGTACGCCACGCATGCGCACCGACCAGGACCGCGCCCGCCCCTGACGCCGCCACGTGCAGATCGAGCAGCCACTCGTACGGTCGCGTCGCTCCCACCACGAGGACGGCGCAACCGAGCAACAACCCGACCCCGAGAAGACCGAGGCCCGCCGCCGGCAGTCGTCCGAGGGATCGCGCGCGGCGCATGACCCACACGAGGGTCAACGCCGCCAGGGCCAGACCGAGGAGGGGATGCGCCACGACGTTGGCGACGTACGCCAGGGAGGCGCTCGGCGCCGCCGCGAGCCACACCGAATTCAGGATCAGCAGGACGCCACCGGCGACCAGCGCGTTCGACAGGCTCGGCGGCAGCACCGGCCGCGGATGCCTGGCCTTCGCGTTGTCCGCCGATCCGATCTCTCCCGTCAAGAGCAGTCCCCCGTGCTTCTATTGTAGCCGCGGGGACTCGGCCGCCCGGACCGTACGCACGCCCGAGAGCCCGCGGCAACCTCGAGCGCGGCTGCTAAGATGGATTCAGAGGGAGTCGTCATGGCAGCAAGCACAATCACCGAACGCCCCGTGCACCGGGTGGAGAACCTCGTTTCCGACGAGGATCAGCACATCCTCAACATGACGCCGGACGAGGCCCGCCGGCGCCTGCTGGCGGACGACGCGGCCGGGGTGCTCGACATCCGAGGCTCGTTCGCGCTCGTGGCGCGCGACGGCGAGCGCGTCCGCCTGGCCCGCAGCCTCAGCCGGCCCCTGCGGTACTTTCTGGCCAAGGAAGCGGCTGGTCCGCTGCTCGTCGTTGCCGACCGCATCGACGCAATCCACCGCTTTCTGGCCGCCGAGGGCTACGCGAACCAGTTCCACCCGACCTACACGCGGATGGTCCCGGCGCACCACGTGACGGAGATCGCACTGGTCGGCTGCCCCGACCCGAACCCGCGCTACACGCGCTTCTTCACCCCCGCGATGGCCACGCTGCCGGGGGATCTCGACCTCATCGGGCGGCGCTACGTTGAGGCCGCGCTGGCGGAGATTCACACCTGGCTCGACGCCGTTCCGCCGGAGGAACCGCTGGGGGTGCTGTTCTCCGGCGGTCTGGACAGCGGCGCGCTGCTGCTGTGCCTGCACGATGCGCTCCTGCAGCGGCAGGAATCGCCGGCGCGGCTCAAGGCGTTCACGCTGAGCGTGGCAGGCGGCGGCGCGGACGCCGCGCAGGCCCGCCGCTTCCTGCGCGAGACCGGCCTCGAGTTCCTCCTGGAGGAGATCGACGGGCCGGCAGACGGGCTGGACCCGAGAGACGCGGTGAGGGCCATCGAGGACTACAAGCCGCGGGATGTCGAGTGCGCCACCGTCGGGCTGGCGCTGCTGGCCGGGATCCGTGAGCGCTATCCGGCCTGGAGCTGGCTCTTCGACGGAGACGGCGGCGACGAGAACCTGAAGGACTACCCCATCGAGGAGAACGCCGAGCTCACCATCCGCAGCGTCGTGTCCAACCGCATGCTGTACCAGGAGGGCTGGGGCGTGGATGCCATCAAGCACTCGCTGACCTACAGCGGAGGTCTCAGCCGCGGCTGCGTCCGCGGTCACGCGCCCGCCCGGCGGTACGGCTTCCGCCTGGTCAGCCCCTACACCGCGCCCAACGTAGTCGCCGTGGCCGAGGGCATCCCGTTCGACGCGATCAGCGGGGGCTCGCACGAGCGTCTGTACGCCCTGAAGGGCGAGGTGCTGAGCCGCGGCATCCGGCAGGTGCTGGGCCGGGAGCTGCCGGTCTTCGCGAAACGCCGCTTCCAGCACGGCGCGATGGAAAACGAGGCGTTCGATGCACTGTTCTCCGGCGACACGGAGCGTTACCGCGGCTATTTCCTTGCGCAGTATGCGCCGCGCGCCTGATTCGGCGCGGCGCGCGAACGACCGACGCACGACGGGAACGGGTCGCGATGCGGCCGCCGTGCCTGCTGCCGGCGGCAGTACGACCGACTGGATACGCTCGCGGCGGGGTCCGAAGATCGACACCGATCCGGCCCGGCCGATAGCGCATTTTCGGGAAGAGGAACGCCGGCTCGACGGCTCCCGCGCGGTCGTGCTGCACGTGCTGCTCGCAGGCGCCGAGTGCCCCTTCACCTGCATCTACTGCGACCTCTGGCGCCGGACCCTGGACGGACCGACGCCGCCCGGCGCCATTGCGCGGCAGTTGGAAATCTCCCTCCGCGAGACGGGGACGCTGCCGGCGACGTGCGGCGTCAAGCTCTACAACGCGAGCAATTTCTTCGACCCGCGCGCCGTGCCGCCGGGCGACGACGCATCCATCGCGGCCCTCCTGCAGCCGTTCGACCGCGTGACCGTCGAGTGCCACCCGCGGCTGGTCGGGCGGCGCTGCCTGGAGTTCGCGGATCGCATCCCCGGCCGGCTCGAGGTGGCGATAGGCCTGGAGACCGCCGATGCGGCGGCGCTGGCAAGGCTCAACAAGGGAATGACGCTCGACGACTTCGACTCTGCGGCGGCGCGCCTCACGAGCGCCGGCATCGGCCTGCGGACGTTCGTACTGCTGCCGGCGCCCTTCGTACCGGTGGCGCGGGCAGTCGAATCGGCCCTCGACGCGGTGCGCCACGCGGTCGACCGGGGCGCCCGGCACGTCACCCTGATTCCGAGCCGCGACGGCAACGGCGCCATGGACGAGCTCCGCGAGCAGGGGCTGTGGACGCCGCCGGGGCTGGACATGATCGAGGAGGTGACGGAAGGCTGCGCCCGTATCTCGGGCGCCGTGGTCACGGTGGACCTCTGGGACATCGACCGCTGCCTGCCGTGCCGGCCCTGCCGGCCCGCACACCTCGTCCGGCTGCGGCGTTTCAACCTCACGGGTAGTCCGGGTCCACCCGTCCGCTGCGGGGCATGCGCGTCGTCGTCGTAGGCTCCGGCTTCGCCGGCTCGATACTGGCGCGCGTCGCCCGCGTGGCCGGCCACGACGTCACCCTCGTGGAACGGGGCTCGCACCCGCGGTTCGCGCTCGGCGAATCGTCGACGCCGCTGGCCGCCATCGCCCTCGAGCGGCTGGCCGCCCGCTACGGGCTGGACGACCTGCACGCCCTCGCCGCCTGCGGCCGGTGGTCGGCGCGCGTGCCCGAGCTGCGGCGGGGACTCAAGCGCGGCTTCACCTTCTACAGGCACGCCCGGGGGCGTGGTTTCGAGAACGACGAGTCCAACCGCAACCGCCTGCTCGTGGCGGCCAGCCCGGACGACGCCGTGGCGGACGCGCAGTGGCTGCGGGAAGACGTCGATGCCTTCCTGGTCCGGCGCGCGGAGGCCGCGGGGGTACGGTACCTGGACCGCACCGTCCTCGACGGGCTGGAGCGCCGGGCCGGCCGGTTCCATCCCCGCGGGGCGCGGCGGGGCGCCGCCGTGCGCCTGGAAGCCGATCTGATCGTGGACGCCTCGGGGCCCGGCGGTTTCCTCGCCCGGCAACTCGGGCTGGAGACGGCCCTGCCGCGCGGCACACTCCGCACGGGCCTGGTCTACGGCCACTTCCGGGGCGTGCAGCCGCTGCGCCGCGTCGCCGGCGCCGGCGCGGCGTTCCCGGCCGGTCCCTACCCCGACGAGCTGGCCGCCGTCCATCATCTCCTCCACGAGGGTTGGATGTACGAGCTGACGTTCGACCACGGCGTGGTCAGCGCCGGATTCGTCATCGAGGGCGCGGCGGCCTGGCGGTCGATCGCCGAACGCCCTCCCGCCGACGCGTTCCGCGCACTCACGCGGCGCTACCCGTCCCTCGCCGCGCAGTACGAAGCGGCTGCCCCGGTGCGCCCCGTGGCCGCGACGGCGCACCTGCAGCGCAGGTTGTCGCGCGCGGCGGGCGAAGGCTGGGCGCTGCTGCCGCACGTCCTCCAGTTCTGGAGCCCGCTCTTCTCCACCGGCATCGCGTGGAGCCTGCTCGGCGTCGAGCGTCTCGGCCTGCTCCTCGAGAGCGCCGCGGGACCCTCGGCGGCCGGAGACGACCGGCTGACCGCCGGCCTCGAGCGCTACGACACCCTGCTCCGCGCCGAGGCGGACCACCTGCGCCGCCTGATCGAGCCCGCCTACCGCCGGCGGGACAACTTCGAGGCGTTCGACGCCTGGGTCCAGGTCTACTTCGCGGCGGCCAGCTACAACGAGGCGCGCCAGCGCCTGTGTTCCGCGCCGCGGGAATGCGGCGGAGAATGGGCCTGGTCCGGCTTCCTCGGCGCCACCGATCCCGTGCTCGCACGCATCGTCACGGAAGCGGACCGGTTCCCGGACCAGGGGCCGCGGGAGCCGCTCATTCACGCCGTGCGCAACCTGATCGCACCGCGCAACCTCGCGGGCCTGGCCGACCCGGCCCGCCGGCGGCTCTACCCGGTCGACCTGGAGGCGCTCGTCGCGGCCGCCGGCCTCCTGGGACTGACTTCCGACGAGATGCGCGCCAGGCTCCCGCTACTGCGGGGCGAACCGGGCGCCGGAGATTGAAGCAGGGGACGCTCGGTTGCGATAATGATGTCGAGGGTCGGTGCCCCCGCAACCATGCCACGCCGCAGCCGACGGCGCTCTCCCGTCCGTGGCGTCTTCGCCGTCATGCTTCTTGCGTACGGCGTCGCGGCGCCGGACCGCGCCCGCGGCGCGGCGGCAACGCCCGCGGCTGGCGCATCGGCTGAGGCCCAGACGGCCGCGGCTGCGCCCGCGGCGGTCACGCCGACCTTCGCGGACGACATCTCCCCGCTGATCATCGAGCATTGCGCGCCGTGCCACCGGCCGGGCGAGGTGGGACCGTTTCCGCTGCTGACGTACGACGACGCGCGGCGCCGGGCGCGGCAGATCGCCGAGGTGACGGCCAGCCGCTTCATGCCCCCGTGGAAGCCGGACCCCGGGTTCGGCGGCCCCTTCATCGGCTCCCGCCGGCTCTCGGACGGTGATGTCGCCCTGTTCCGGCGCTGGGCCGAGGCGGGAGCGCCCGCGGGCGATCCGAGCCGCGTGCCGCCGCAGCCGGACTGGCCCGAGGGATGGCGGCTCGGCACGCCCGACGTGATCGTCACGATGCCGGCGCCGTACTCGGTACCGGCCGACGGCCCCGACACGTTTCGCAACTTCGTTCTGCCGATACCCATCGAGCGCACCGCCTTCGTCGCCGGCATCGAGTTCCGGCCCGGCAACGCCCGGGTGGCGCACCACGCGAACC
The DNA here is from genome assembly GCA_009861545.1 of Acidobacteriota bacterium. Classification (NCBI taxonomy): domain Bacteria; kingdom Pseudomonadati; phylum Acidobacteriota; species Acidobacteriota bacterium. The sequence continues at coordinate 66,324 of VXME01000115.1, forward strand.
TGCGCCTCGATCGGACGCGCTCGTCCCGGCAGCTCGACGAGCAGGACCCGGCGCCCGGCTACGAGGGACCCATCAGCCCGCAGGCGCACTATCCCGACGGGCACTTCCTGGGCTGGACCCCGGGCCAGCTTCCGCCGCTGGCCGAGCCGGGGATGGCCTGGCGCCTGGAACCGGGCAGCGACTTCGTCATCCAGCTCCACATGCAGTCCACCGGCCGGCCGGAGTCGATCCGGGCCAGCGTCGGCCTCTACTTCACCGACGACCCGCCGGTGCGCACCCCGATGATGATGCGCCTCGGCCGCCAGAGCATCGACATGCCGCCCGGCGAGCGACGCTACGTCATCCGCGACCGGTTCAGGCTGCCGGTCGGCGCCGAGCTGATCGGCATCCAGCCGCACGCGCATTTTCGCGCCACGGAGATCAACGGCTCCGCCACGTTCCCGGACGGCCGGACGGAGCCGCTGATTCGCATCTCCGACTGGGACTTCAACTGGCAGGACGTCTACCGCTACCGGACGCGCCCGTTTCTGCCGGCCGGCACGACCGTGGCGATGGAGTATGTCTACGACAACTCCGCCGCCAATCCGCGCAACCCGGACCATCCACCGCGGCGGGTCCGGTTCGGGCAGTTCTCCAACGACGAGATGGGCGACCTGTGGCTGCAACTGCTGCCGCGTTCGGAGGCGGATCGCCAGGTCCTCGTCCGGACCTTCATGCCGAAGGTGATCAACGAGGACATCGTCGGCTACGAGTCGATGCTCGCCGCCGATCCGGACAACCCGGTGCTCCATCGGGACGTGGCGGTGTTGTACATGACCGCCGACCGCACCGCGGCCGCGATCCGCCACTATCGGCGATCGCTCGAGCTGGACCCGGCGTCGGCGACCGCGCACTACAACCTGGCGACGCTGCTCGCGGCGAGCGGGGCGCTCGATGAAGCGCTGCGCCACTTCCGCCGCGCGGTCGCCCTGCGCCCCACGCACGCGGCCGCGCACAACAACCTCGGGGCGGTCCTGAAGGCGCTCGGCCGGCTCGCCGAGGCGACACCCTACTTCGAGCGCGCGGTGGCCCTGGACGCCGGCAACGCCGCGGCGCACAACAACTTCGCCAGCGCGCTGGCGTCGACCGGCAGACCCGCCGACGCCATGCGGCACTACCGTCTCGCGCTGGCGTTGGAACCGGACGGAATCGAGTCGCTGACTTCCCTCGCCTGGACCCTCGCCACCGACGCCGACGCGGGCTTGCGCGCGCCCGCCGAGGCGGTCGCGCTCGCCGAACGCGCGGCAGCGCTCACCGGCCGGCGAGACGTCAACGTGCAGGCCACGCTGGCCGCCGCCTACGCCGCGGCGGACCGCTTCGACGACGCGGCGGCGGCGCAGCGACAGGCCATCGCGCTCGCCGAGCGGATTGCGGGCCCCGCCGTGATGCTGGAGCTGCAACGCCGCCTCGCGCTCTACCTGCAACGACAACCGCTGCGGCCGATGCGATGAGACGGACCTGCGGCGCCGCGCACGGACCGATCGCCCTGCGAGCCGCCGCGGCGGCGCTCGTCGCCTCGGGCATGCTTCCCGCCGCGGCCGGCGCCACCGGGGGGAGCACCGGAACGGCCGAACAAACCGGCGCGCCGGTGACGTTCAACCGCGACGTCGCCCCGATCCTCCAGGCCCACTGTGCGGGCTGCCACCGCCCCGGCGGCATCGGTCCGTTCAGCCTGACGACCTATGACGAGGTCCGCGAGCGGGCGCCCCGGATTGCCGCGGCCACCTCGGAACGACGGATGCCGCCCTGGAAGCCGGTCCCGGGCCACGGCCGCTTTCACAACGAACGGCGACTGGCGGAAGCCGAGATCGCCCTGCTCGCCGGGTGGGCGGCCGCCGGCGCGCCGGCGGGCGACCCGGCCGATCGCCCCATGCCGCCCGCGGCCGGCGGCGACTGGCAGCTCGGGACGCCCGATCTCATCGTGACCATGGAGACGCCGTTCACGCTACCCGCCGGCCGTACCGACATCTATCGAAACTTCGTGCTCCCGGCGGAGCTGGACTCCCGCCGCTGGGTGCGGGCGGTCGAGCTGCGGCCGGGCGCCGGCGGCGGTCGCGTGATCCACCACGCCCGCATCCTGCTCGACGGAACCGGCGGCGCCCGCGCCCTCGACGCCGAGGACGAAGAGCCGGGCTACGACGGGCTCATGCTCGACCACGCGCGGTTCCCCGCCGGGCACTTCCTGGGCTGGGCGCCCGGCAAGACCCCGGTGGAGCTCCCCGCCGCAATCGCCTGGCCGCTCGATCCCGGCACCGACCTCGTATTGCAGCTCCACCTCCTTCCCGCTCGCGAGCCCGTCGACGTGCAGCCGGCGATCGGGCTCCACTTCGCGGACCGTCCGGCCACGCTGACTCCGATGTCCGTGCTCCTCACCTCGAAGGTCATCCGCATCCCGGCAGGAGAGCCCGCCCACGTCATCGAAGACCGCTACCGACTGCCGATCGCGGTCGACGTCCTGGGAATCGCGCCCCACATGCACTACCTCGGAAAGCGCGTCGAGGCCACCGCCACCCTGCCGGACGGCAGAGAGGAACCGCTGCTGCGGATCGACGACTGGGACTTCAACTGGCAGGACGAGTACCGCTACCGCGAGCCTGTCCACCTGCCCGCCGGCACGCGCCTCCGGGTGCGCTTCGTGTTCGACAACTCGACGGCCAATCCGCGCAATCCGCGCGATCCCCCGGTCGCCGTCGGCTTCGGCCCGCAGGCCACCGACGAGATGGCCGAGCTGATGCTGCAGGTGCTCCCGGTCGGCGATCCCGGCCGGCTGGCGCAGAGCCTGGCGGTCAAGCGGGCGCGAGACGACATTCTCGGCTACCAGTCGCTGCTCCGCGCCGACCCGGCCGACCCCGTGAACCACGCGGCGCTCGCGGTCCGCTATCTCGACGTCGGTCAGGCGGCGCTGGCTCGCGAGCACCTGGAGCGCGCCGTCGCGCTGGCGCCGGACTTCCCCGACGCGCACTTCAACCTGGGCGGCGTGGCCCTGGCCGAGGGCGACACGGCGGGGGCCATGGCCGCCTACCGGCGCGCGATCGCCTTGCGGCCCGACTACCCGCAGGCGCACAACAACCTGGGGGGCCTGCTGACCGCCGCCGGCGCCCTCGACGAGGCGCTCGTCCACTACCGGTTGGCCGTGCGCTTCGACCCCGGCCACGCCGGCGCGCACTACAACCTCGCGAACGTGCTGCTGGCCCGCGGCGAGACGGAGGAGGCGGTCCGGCACTACCGGTTGGCGCTGGAGGCCGCGCCGGACGACCCCGACATGGCGAGCGGTCTCGCGCGGGCGCTCGCCATGACCGGCGAGCGCCCCCCGCGCTGACGTCAGCCCGCTTCGACCTGCGCCAGCAACGCGGCGAGATCGGGATGGCCCGGATGCACGAGCAGCGCCTCGCGCAACCAGTCGCCCGCCTCGCGGGTCCGGCCGAGCTGGACCAGGATGACGGCCCGCACCATCCAGGCCTCCGCGAACGCGGGATCGATGCGAATCGCCTCGGCGAACTCGGCCGCGGACTCTTCCAGACGGCCCGTGAGACGGAGGGCTTCGGCCAAGCCCAGCCGCGCCTCCAGATAGTTCGGCCGCAATTCGACCGCCGCCGCGTAGCGCGCGATCGCCTCGGCGTGACGGCCGTTCATGCCCAGTATCACCCCGATTCCGAAGTGCGCCTTCTCGAAATCCGGCGCGACCCGCAGCGTCGCCTCGAACTGCTCGACGGCGCCCGCGGCATCGCCGGCCATCATCAGGGCGGTCCCCAGCCGGTGCCGCAGGGAGGCATCCTCCGGCGTCTCGGCCAGCCCGTCGCGAAAGATCGCCGCCGCCTCGTCGAAGCGGCGGGCGTCCATGGCCCGCATCCCCCGGATCTCGTACGCGAGAGCGCTCCGCAACAGGCCGTTGTACACGTCCATCAACGGATCGGGCGGGGCCGGTACGCCTTCGCCCCGCCGCGCCAGATGCGCCCGTGCCGCGTCCAGATCGCCCAGCGCCCGATGGGCCATGCCCAGGTTATAGTGCAGGCTGGCGGCGGACGGGGCGATCGCCAGCGCACGTTCGAGGAGACCCACCGCCCGCCCCGCATCGCGCGCCGCCAGGGCCGCGCGCCCGGCGCCGGCCAGGGCGGCGGCAGAGGCCGGATCGACGGCCAGCGCCCGCTCGAACGCGGCGGCCGCGGCGGCCGGACGCCCGCGGTCGAGTTCCATGCGCCCGAGCCAGACCAGGGCCGCGAGGCTGGTCGGCTCCCGTGCCAGGGCGCGCGCGTAGAAGGATGCCGCGCGCTCGCGATCGCCCCGCTGGCGATACAGATGGGCGAGATAGTAGGGCCAGCGCATCGCGGCGGGCGCCAGACCGTGCGCGTTCCGCAGGGCGACCTCGGCGCGCCCCCGATAGTCGGCGGCCATCAGGACGAGGCCGAGCTCGCCGTAGGCGTTTCCCAGCGCCACCGGCAACGCCCCGGCGCCCTCGCCCGCACCGGCCACCGCGGCAAACCGCTCGAGCAACTGCGCCTGCACCGGCGGGGCCAGCCGCGAGAGGTCGGGCCGATCCACCGGCTGCGGCGCGGACCAGTCGAACTCGCCCGGGCCCGACAACGCCGGACCCTCGGAACCGGACGATCCGGCTCCGCCGCAGGCCGCCGCCAGAACGCCGGCCGCCAGAAGCCAACCGATCGACGGAGGCCGCCGCCTCCCCCACCACGACCGCCACGGCCCCGTGCTCATTGCGGTTCCCCCTCGCCCTGCGGCAGCGTGCTGTAGCGCCCGACCGGCACCTCCGACCACGCCTCCGACCGCCCGTCCGGCCAGGTGACCTGCACGGTCAACGCGTCCGCCCCCTCGTCCCCGAGCCCGACCAGCACCCGCGGGTCGTGCGCCGACGCGTAGCTGCCGTCCGCCCGCGCCCGTCGCCGGCGCGTCACCCCGTCCGAGCCGACGACCGCCACGCGCGTGCCGACCCGGGTGCGCTGCGCGTCGCCACCCACCAGATCCAATCCGATCCAGTCGCGGCGGTGGCCCACCTGGTTGATCAGCAGCTCTGCCCGGCCGGCGGCGTTCGCCACCAGCACGTCCGTGTCGCCGTCGTTGTCGATATCGCCGAACGCCGCGCCGCGGCTCACCGCGGACCCGGCGAACGCCGCGCCGGCAAGGGCGGTCACGTCCTCGAAACGCGTGCCGGCGAGGTTGCGGAACACCTGGTTGCGCTGGTCCAACGGGAAGGGATTCTCCGGCCCGAGGGACTCGAGACGCTGCGTCACCGCACCGTTGACGGCCACGACGTCGAGCCAGCCGTCGTTGTCGATATCGATCCAGCCCGCTCCGAACCCGGTGTACGGCAGACTCGCGGCGCGGATGCCGTAGGCGGCGCTCAGATCCTCGAACAGCCCGGCGCCGTCGTTGACGTAGAGCGTGCTCCCCTGCCCGGTCAGCTCGGTGATGAACAGATCCTCGTCGCCGTCGTTGTCGAAGTCGCCGGCGTCGACCCCCATGTCCGCCTTCGCGTCTCCCGCCGCGCCCAACGCCACGCCCTGCAGCAACGCCAGGTTCAGGAACCCGCCCCCGCCCTGGTTCACCCAGAGCTGGTTCTCCCGCTGATCGTTGGCCACGAACAGGTCGACCCGGCCGTCGTTGTCGAAGTCGGCCGACGCGGCCCCGAGCGCGGGCCCGAACTCCCGGCCCAGCCCGGCCGCCGCGGTGACGTCGGCGAACGTCCCGTCGCCCCGGTTGCGGTACAGCCGGCTCGGCGCGGGCGGGCTGACCTCCGGCGGACAGTAGTCGGGCGGCCCCGAGCGGTTGTAGCACTGCGTGTGCGTGTCGAGGGTGTAGTTCAGGTAGTTGCCGACGAACAGGTCGAGCCAGCCGTCGCCGTCGAAGTCCAGGAACGACGCCGGCACGCCCCACGAGGGCTCGTCGGTGCCGCTCTCGCGCGAGACGTCCGCGAAGGTCCCGTCACCGCGGTTGCGCAGCATCCGGTTCGGACCGAAACGCGTCAGGTACAGATCCACCCAACCGTCGTTGTCGTAGTCGCCGGCCGCCACCCCCATGCCGTAGCCGCCCGCGGGCAGGCCGCTCTCCGCCGTCACGTCGGTGAACCGGAGCGTCCGCGTCCCGTCGGGCCGTACTTCCAGGTCGTTGCGGTACAGACGGTCGCCAGGCGGCTGCCCCTCCGGCAACGGAACCATCGGCGTCCCCGACCCGAGCAACTCTCCCTGCACCAGATAGACGTCGAGGTCGCCGTCGTTGTCGTAGTCGAGCAGGCCGGCGCCGGGCCCCATCATCTCCGGCTGATAGAAGCTGCCCGACATCCCGTTGAAGTGGACGAAATCGAGGCCTGTCTCCGCCGCCCGGTCCTCGAACAGCTCGACGGCGGGATCCAACGGCGCGACCGGCGGCGCCGCGGCGTCCGTGGACGCGGGCGACCCCGGGTCCGCCGGCGCGCACGCAGCCATCATCGCGGCCGCCGACCACGCCAGCAGCGCCCTCCTCACTGCACGAAGACCGGCGCCGGGCGCGCCGGCCGGCCCCCCCGCCCGTGCCGCCCGCTGAAGCCATCGACGCTCGCCATCGTAAAGTCAGACGCCGGGCCTCACACGCACGGTGACGTCCA
>VXME01000116.1 GCA_009861545.1 Acidobacteriota bacterium
GGGGTCCCTTTTCACGTTGCCACGGGGGTCCCTTTTCAACTTGCCATTTCCAGCCGATGACACCCGGCGAGCGAGCGAACGGCCGCGCCTGGTTCGAGGCGAGGGCGTGTGCCAGACGTCATCTGCGGCCGGATCCCCGCGCGTGACGCCGTAGTCGAGGACCTGCACGCGGCTGTTGCCGGGGCGCCTTTGACACCGTCGCCGGCAGCGATTAGCGTTGATCTGTGGAGACCACGCCCATCCTCCCGACGCTGCTGAGCGCCGTTGGGGTCGTCGCGGCCGTCCTTCTTGGCGTGTGGGGGATCGTGGCGCGCTACGCGGCCCGGGTCGAAGATCGGATGGAGCGCATGCGGGACCGGATCGATGCCCAGCGACAGGAGACGACCGAGCAGCTCGGGCACTTGCGGGACCGGATCGACGCGCAGGGGAAAGAGACGGGCGAGCAGCTCGGCCAGCTGCGCGAGCGCATGGCGAAGCTCGAGGGCCTCCTCGAAGGCCTCCGGGAGGCGATCACCGGGAAGCGGGCGGCCTGACCGGCTCGCCCGGATTTCACGGCTGGCCGCCGCGCCGGACTTCCCGTTCGATCCCGATCTGCTCCGGCATGCAACACGCGAAAACCGTAGGAGCCGCCGGGTTCGCAACCGAAGCCCCGACAGGGCACGCTCCGTCATCACAGGTCCGGTTCAACGCAACGAGCAGTTGGATGGGCCAGCCGTCGAGCCTGTGCTGTCGTGGTGGGATCTTCTTTCGTATCGCCCGTCGGGGAGGCCGTAGGTGTCCATCTTGGTGCCGTCGGGGACCGAGCGGCGTGTTGCCGGGACCTCCTCGCGGGCGGAGAGCCCCGGCACTATGCCCACGGGTGCGTCGGCACCCGCCGAGCGTCGCGTGTCCTTGGGTGACCCTCCCGCGGCGAGCAACGGCGCTGGGCAACTCCGCTTGCATGGATACCCCGGACGTGAGCAATCCACGGCGGTGGCACCCTGATCAGCGCGCGTCCGGCGGCGCCGGCGGCGCGATGGGGCGTTGCGGGCCGCCGGGGCGGCCGGGCAGCGGGCGGCCGGCTCGCGGTTGCGGCTGCGGAGGGTTCGAGGGCACGGCGCCCACCCGCGAAGCCGCGCCCGCCGCGGTGTTGGCGCCGACGCGGAACGGCCGCAGATCATCCTCTTCGAGCGCGAGGCCGCGGATGATGTGCGGCTTGAGCGTCAGGATGATGTCGGTCTGCTGCGTGTCGGTCCGGGTGCGGCCGAACAGCCGACCGAGAAACGGAATGCTGCTGAGCCCGGGAATGCCTCCGCGGGTTTCGCGCTCGTCGTCGCGAATCAGGCCCGCGAGAATGTTCGTCTCGCCGTCGCGCAGACGAATCATGGTGATGATGGAGCGGCTGCCGAACTGTGGCAGGTTTCCGAAACCCGTGCCGGAGATGTTGCTGATCTCGACCTCGAGCGCCAACGAGACCTCGTCGTTGTGGTGGATGCGGGGCGTGATGTCGATGTTGACGCCAATCTCCTCGTAGTTGAACGACGTGATCGGCTGCTGGCTGATCCCGCCGGCCGCGATCGGCGTGAAAGTCGTGACCGGTACGGGCACACGCTCACCGAAGTGGGCTTCCGCGGCGACGCCGTCGGAGGTCCGCAGTTGCGGATTGGCGAGAATACGGGTGCTCGAATTGGTTTCGAGGAGGCGGACCAGCAGACTGGTCGGGTTCGCGAGGAAGAGACTCGATCCGCTGACGCGGCCGACGTCGTCGATGGACAGTCCGAGTCCGTCGGCGCTGTCGCCGGCGCTGTCGACCACGGCCGAATCACCGCCGCTGATGTCCGAGTTGTCGCCGGCGGAGGCGAAGCGGAGACCGTACTTCCGCATGGTCTGGCGGTCCACCTCGAGCAATTGCACCTCGATCACGACCTCGGCGCGGGCCTTGTCGATCGCCCGGATCAGTCGTGCCGCCGCGTCGATGCGTTCCGGCGTGTCCTTGATCGAAATCGCATTGGTGGCGGTCACCGGCGCCAGGCGGCGCATGTCGACCACGAGGCGCAGCAGATCGATGGTCTCGGCCACGTCCGCGTTGCTGAGGTAGAAGGTCCTGATGATCTCCTCCTCGTACTCGCGGCGTTTCGCCGGCGTGTCCGGGATGATGGTTACCGTGCCGGGCGCGGTCACCCGGAAGAAGTTGCTCGTGCTGGCCGCGACGGCGGCGAGCGCCGTATCGAAGGTCATGCCCCGCAGGTCGCCCGAGAAAGGCGTGTCGCGGAACTGCGCGTCGAAGACGACGCTGATTCCGCCGAGCTGTCCCAGAGCCGAGAACACCGCACGCGAACTCTCGCTGCTGAAAACGACCGAGGAGGGGAGCTCGATGCCTTGCGGCAGATCGAGACCGGGCGGCGCCGCCACGAGAGATTGCTCGATGAGCGCCTCGATAGCCGTCTGGCCCTCCGGTTGAGCCGCCAGCTCGGCGCGCACGGCCTCCCGCGTCTCGCGGATCGCCCGGTCCAGATCGCCCATGCCGGGGTTCAGTTCGTACGCGATCTGGAACTCTTCCAGTGCCTCCCGCCAGCGCGCCAGCCGGGTGAGCCGCCGCCCCTCGGCGAAGTGCATCTGCGCGGCCCGGAGTCGCGCGCGGTCGAGCGCGAGTTGCGCGTCGCGATCGTGCGGCCGCTCCTGCAACGCCCGCGTGTAGGCGATTACCGCCCGATCGTAGTCGCGTTCGCGCTCGGCGCGCTGTCCCTCCAGCAGGGCGCCGGAGGTTGCACAGGCCGACGTCGCCAGAGCCAGCGCTGCCACCAGCGCTCGGACGTTCACGCGCGACCCGCTAGCGGGCAAGGGTCTCCTCACCTGATGACCTCGACGTCCGCGGGAACGTCGAACCCGAACAAGGTATCGGACAGACCCTGGTTCTGCATGACGTTGGACAACACGTAGGTGGAGACGCCACCCTGGAAGTCCGTGGTCGCGATCTCGAGAATGTCCAGCGTCGTGCGGTCTACGGTCAGGATCAGAGACTCGTAACCGGCGTCGCCCGCGACGGGCCTGAGCTCGATCGACCAGGCCCCTTCCGGCGGCGGCCCGGCCGCGTAGCGGGCGGTGAAGTCGCGGAGCAGGTCGCCCTCGCCGGCCAGCAAGGCGGCTGAGGTGGACGCGCCCGCACCGGCCGGCAGCGGACTCACGATTACCTGGCGGTCGGCGGGAAACCAGGAATGGATCGTCGTGCCGTCGCAGACGAAGAGCTTCGGTTCCGGATCGACATAGTCGAAACGCCATCGGCGGGGCTTCTTGACGTGCATCGTGCCACGCTCGACGTCGGTGGTCCGGAGCACGCCGCCGGCGTAGTGGTGCTCGAAGTCCGCCGAAAAATCCGCGATTCGATCGTAGTGCGCCTGCAGGTTCGCCACGAGTCGAGCGACCGGGGGCGCGGCGGGCGACTGCGCACCGGCTGCGACGGGCAGGGCACAAGCGACGAGGAGGGCAAACGCGACGCGCGGACGGCGCACGGGCATCATGGACCTGCGCGCAATCCCACGGGAGCTATCCCTTGAGGGCGCCGGCAACCGGGGGCTTCTGCTTGGGAGCGTCCTTGCTCTCGGTGGGGAGCTTGGCCGCCATCCACTCCACGATGCCTCCCTGGAGCACGCTGGCGCGGTGGCCCCGCCGGATCAATGCCGCGGCGACGCGGGCGCCGACGATCTCCTCGGGGTCGGAGTCGTACGTCACGATATCCCGATCGAGCGGGAGCGACGACGACTCGAAGTCCGGTGGCGCGAGGCGAATCGCACCGGGCAGCCGGACCGTGCTGTGTTCGTACGGGTACTTCAAGCGCACGTCGACGAGTACGGGCGTGGTCGCTTCCCCGCTGTCGATGCGCGCCTGCAGGTCTTCCTTCGTGATGCGCGGAACGGGCATGGAATATTGTCGATGGCGGCCATCGACAGTGTCAAGGCGCGCCCGTCACGCGAGCGACGGCCCGCAGCACCGCGTCGTAGTCGTCGGGCAGCTCGACGGGCAGGTTGGCGAGACGCGGCTGGAGATCCGCCGCCGCCCGGTGGTAGTCCAGCTTGAAGTCGGTGAACTTGAGCCCGTTCGCCGTCGAGATCACGACAACACGGTCGGTCGAGGCGATCTCGCCGCGCCCCCGCAGCTTGGCAAGCACGGCCAGCGCGACTCCGGTATGGGGGCAGTTGTACATGCCGGTGCGGTCGGCGCGGGCGGATGCGTCGGCGAGCTCGGCTTCCGTGGCCTGCTCCACGATGCCGTCATAGCGCCGCAACGTGCGGATGGCTTTCGCGATCGAGACCGGGTTGCCAATCTGGATGGCCGACGCCTGCGTCGTCGCCGCCTTGATCGGCTCGAAGCGCCAGTCGTTCCGATACGCGCGGTACAGCGGGTTCGCCGCGGCCGCCTGCGCGACGACGATGCGCGGACGGCGGGCCGTCACGCCGAGGGCCTCCATCATGTCGAATCCGGCGCCGAGGGCGCTCACGTTGCCCAGGTTGCCGCCGGGAATGATGATGACGTCGGGCACCTCCCAGTCGAACTGCTGGACGATCTCGATGCCCACCGTCTTCTGGCCCTCCAGGCGGATGCTGTTCATCGAGTTCGCGAGATAGATGCCCTCCTCGCTCGAGAGCCGCTTGACGATCGCCATGCAGCCGTCGAAGTCGGTGTCGAGCGCGAGCACGGTGGCGCCGTTCGACAACGGCTGCACGAGCTGGGCGGTCGACACCTTGCCGCGCGGGAGGATCACGATGGCCGGAATGCCGCCGGCCGCGGCGTAGGCGGCCAGGGAGGCGGACGTGTCGCCGGTCGAGGCGCACGCCACCGCGCGGATCGCCACGCCCTGGCGCATCATCTGCCGCACCAGAGAGACCAGCACGGTCATCCCGAGGTCCTTGAACGAACCGGTGTGGGAATTGCCGCAGAGCTTCACCCACAGATCGCTGACGCCGAGCTCCCGTCCGAACCGCTCCGCCCAGAAGAGGTTGGTTCCTCCCTCGTCCATGGACACGATGTTGTCCGCGTCAACGCCGGGGCAGACCCACTCCTTCTTGCCCCAGACGGAGGATCCGTACGGCCAGGTCGTGCGCTTGTAGCGCTCGTCGAACAGCCGCATCCAGGAGCCCGCCGAACGATCCCGGAGCGCGTCCAGGTCGTGCGACACCTCCAGCAGATCGCCGCACTTGGGGCAGCGATAAATCGGCTCCAGAAGGGAATGCGCGCCGGCGCAGCCCTGGATGCAGCGCAGCACGGCCCGGTACGGCGCGGTTTTCGTCATCGTCATGACCGGCGGAGGAAGCGACTGGTGGACCGCATGGGACTCGAACCCACGACCTCCGCGTTGCGAACGCGGCGCTCTCCCAACTGAGCTAGCGGCCCGTTTGTCGACAGAAGCAGGCCCTGCATGGTCGCGGGGTGGCGCCGCAACCACAATCCTCCATTATATACCCAGCAGGTCCAGGTACTTCAGCGCGCCGCCGGTGTTGAAGAGCACGACCCGGTCGGCGGGGGAGATGGTTCCGTCGGCGAGGAGCGCGCGCAGCGCGACCAGGGTCGCTCCGCCTTCGGGCGCCGCACTGATGCCCTCGGTCGCCCCGATTTCACGCATCGCCGCGATCATTTCCGAGTCGCTGACGGCGACCGCCGCGCCGCCGCTCTCCCGCAGGGCGCGCAGGATCAGGAAGTCGCCTATCGCTCGCGGGACCCGCAGCCCGTCCGCGCTCGTGCGGGCGTCCTCCCAGGGCGTCGCGCGCTCCTCTCGGGCGTGGAACGCGCGGACGATGGGCGCACACCCCGCGGCCTGGACGGAGACCATCCGCGGCCGTCGGGCGCCGGCCGGCATCCACCCGAGCGCCTCCAGCTCCGCGCAGGCCTTCCACATGCCGACGATGCCGGTGCCGCCTCCGGTGGGGTAGATCATCCAGTCCGGCCATTCCCAGCCGAGCTGCTCGGCGATCTCGTAGGCCATCGTCTTCTTGCCCTCGACGCGGTAGGGCTCCTTCAGCGTCGAGACGTCGTACCACCCGTGCGCGGCGCCGGTTGCCGCCGCCACCCGTCCCGCGTCGGTGATGAGGCCGTCAACCAGCGTTACCTCGGCGCCGTAGAGCTCGCATTCGCGAATGAACGGCGTCTTGACGTCGCGCGGCATGAAGACCTTGGCCGCCATGCCCGCGCGGGCCGCGTACGCCGCGGCGGCGTTGGCGGCGTTACCGGCGGATGGGACGGAAACCGTGGTTGCCCCGAGTCGCCGCGCGGCGGTGACGGCCGCGGACAAGCCGCGGGCCTTGAAGGAGTTAGTCGGGTTGGCGGACTCGTCCTTGACGTAGAGACGGTCCATCCCGACCGTGGCGCCGAGGCGGCGTGCGTGCGCGAGCGGCGTGAAACCCTCGCCGAGCGTCACCGGCCCGTCGGCGTCGGCCGCGGGCAGCACCTCCCGATAACGCCACATCGTCGGCGGGCGATCCTGCAGCGAGTCGCGTGTCCAGCGTCGGGCGAGGGTGTCGAGCGCGTACCGCGCGAGCAGCGGCGCGCCGCAGGCGCACAGGTGCTGGACGCTTTGCGGATCCATGGGTCCCGCGCCGCAGGGGGCCGAGCATTCGAGATGGGAGAGAGTCGACATGGGCGGAGCGGACGGCGGCGGACAACTGCCCGAACGCGTTGGTCTCGGCCGGCGGCGGCTAGCGGTCCAGCAACTCCGCGTCCTTCGCCCGCTGCAGGTCGTCGATCTTGCGGACGTGATCGTCCGTGAGCTTCTGGATGTCGTCGAGGGCGCGCCGTTCGTCGTCCTCGGAGAGCTCGTGATTCCTCAGCAGCCGCTTGAGGGCGTCGTTCGTGTCCCGCCGCACCTGCCGCACGCTGGTCCGACCCTCCTCGGCCAGCTTGTGCACGAGTCGCGACATTTCCTTGCGGCGCTCGTCGGTCAGGGTCGGTACGGGAACCCGGACGATCTTTCCGTCGTTGCTCGGGTTGAGGCCGAGATTGGCATTCCGGATCGCGTTCTCGATGGCCGTTATCTGGGAAGGATCGAACGGCGCCGCAACGATGAGCGTCGATTCGGGAACGGACAGGCTGGCCACCTGGTTCAGCGGCATCAGGGCGCCGTAGGCCTCCACGCGGACGCTGTCGAGAAGGTTGACGGAGGCCCGTCCGGTGCGTACGCCCGCCAACTCCCGGCGTACGTGCTCCACGGCGCCGTCCATTCGTCGCTCGGCATCGGCGTGGGCTGCTTCAGGATCGGTCACGGTCATGATGTGGCTACCTCCGAACGATCGCCGGGCAACGAGGCGGTTACCAGCGATCCCACTGGCTCTCCGAGGACGGCACGCCGGATGTTGCCCGACGTACGCAGGTTGAAGACCACGATCGGCATGCCGTTGTCCATGCACAGCGAGATCGCCGTGGCATCCATCACCTTCAGGCCCTGCTCGATCACCTGCCGGTGCGAAATACGGTCGAGACGGGTGGCGGTCGGATCGGTCATCGGATCGGACGTGAAGATGCCGTCGACCTTCGTTCCCTTGAGCAGGATATCGGCGCGGATCTCCATCGCGCGCAGGGCCGCTGCCGTGTCGGTGGTGAAGTACGGGTTTCCGGTCCCCGCGGCGAACAGCACGATGCGACCCTTCTCGAGATGGCGCACCGCACGCCGCCGCACGTAGGGCTCGGCAACCTCGCGCATCTCTATTGCCGTGACGACTCGCGTCGAGGCGCCGTTCCTTTCCAGGGCGTCCGAGAGCGCGAGCGCGTTCATGACCGTGGCGAGCATGCCCATGTAGTCCGCGGTGGCGCGATCCATGCCGCGGGCGCTCGCGGCCAGGCCGCGAAAGATGTTGCCGCCGCCGATCACGATGGCGAGCTCGACGTCGAGGGCCCGGACCGCTGCGATCTCGCGCGCCAGCCGATCGGCGACGACCGAATCGATGCCGAAGGACTTCTCTCCGACGAGCGCCTCGCCCGACAGCTTGAGGAGGACACGCCGACAGGCTCGTCCGGTCATCGAGAAACAGGCCGGCGCGGTGTCTTGAACGGGACTGTCCGGAGACGAGGCGCGGCCGGCTGCGATTATAGCGCAGCGTCCATCGCCCGCCGTCGTGAGGCGCTACCCGGGAATCGTCGCCGCCGGCTCCGATTGCCGCCCAACCGGGCCCGACCGACGGTCTGCGCCGCTTCCGCGGCGCCGACTCTTAGGAGTCTGCGCCGCAGAACGCAGCGAAGCGAAGTGCTGTGGCGCAGACTCATGGAGCGGGGGGGATGGGCCGAAACGCCGAGCCTGCGAGGCGTTTCGGGGCGCTAGGAAGCGGTCTCGCCAACCTTGAACCGTGCGAAGCGGGCGACCGTGATGTTCTCGCCGAGCTTGGCGATCGCCGCGGTGATCATCGTGCCGATGGTCGTCTTCGGATCACGGATCGAAGGCTGGTCGGTCAACACGACCTGTTCGTAGTAGCTGTTGAGCTTGCCTTCGACGATCTTGTCGACGATCGCCGGCGGCTTGTTCGAGTTCTCGAACTGCGCCCGGTAGATGGAGCGTTCCCGCTCCAGGTCGGCGGCGGGCACCTCTTCGCGGCTCGCGTACTGCGGGTCGGCGGCTGCGATGTGCATGGCGATTTCGCGCACGAGCTTCTGGAAGTCGTCGGTGCGCGCCACGAAGTCGGACTCGCAGTTGACTTCCACGATGACGCCGACCTGTCCGCCCTGGTGGATGTAGTGCCCGACGAGTCCCTGCGACGTCGTACGGCCCGCGCGCTTGGCTGCCTTCGCCTGGCCTCGGGTCCGCAGAATGGTCACCGCCTGATCGATGTCGCCGCCGGCTTCGCCCAGTGCCGCCTTGCACTCCATGAAGCCAACGCCGGTTCGGTCACGTAGTTCCTTGACTTGCGCCGCACTGATTGCCATGACGTCGATCTTTCGCGTTGGAGGGAAGGCCCGCCGCGGTATCGGTGCGGCGGGACCGGAACATGTCTGTCAGACGGACGCCGGAGCGGGCGAAGCCACTGTGGTGGCCGCGGGAGCGGCTTGCGGCGCGCCGGCGTCGGCATTCGTGTCTTCCGCGGCTTCCTTGAGGCCCCGGCCGTTGATGACCGCGTCGGCGATTCGTGTCACGAACAGCCGAATCGCGCGCAGCGCATCGTCGTTGCCGGGGATTACGTAGTCGACGTCATCGGGATCGCAGTTCGTATCGACGAGGCCGATGACCGGGATTCTCAGCTTTCGCGCCTCGTCGACGGCAATCTTCTCGCGGCGGGTGTCGATGACGAACACGGCGTCCGGAAGACGCGACATCTTTCGGATACCGTCCAGGTTGCGGTGAAGCTTCCGCTTCTCCTTCTCGAGGCGCGCCACTTCCTTCTTCGAGAGGCTGTCGTGGCGGCCGTCCTCGGCCATCGCCTCGAGCTCGCGGAGGCGATCCAGACTTCGCTGGATCGTGGAGAAGTTCGTCAGCAGGCCGCCGAGCCAGCGCTCGTTCACGAAGTACATGCCGCAACGCTGGGCTTCCTCGACGACCAGATCCTGCGCCTGCCGCTTCGTGCCAACGAAGAGAATGGTGCGGTTCTCCGACGCGAGCTGCGTGACGAAGTCTTCCGCCACTCGCATGCACTGGGCCGTCTTGCCCAGGTCGATAAGGTAGATCCCGTTGCGCTGGCCGAAGATGTACTTCTTCATCTTGGGGTTCCAGCGCTTCGTCTGGTGGCCGAAATGAACTCCGGCTTCCAGCAGTTCCTGCATCGTCAACGGCGTCAAGCTGCCTCCATCCGGTGCGCCTGCTATCGCGGCGACCGTTCCGGTTCCTACCGCTTGCTGAACTGGAATCGCTTGCGTGCGCCAGCCAGTCCGTACTTCTTGCGTTCCTTGCCGCGCGGGTCCCGCGTCAGCATGCCGGCCTTCTTCAGCGGCGCCCGCAACTCGGGGTCCGCCTCGACGAGCGCGCGCGCGATTCCGAGACGCAACGCACCGGCCTGGCCGGAGATGCCTCCGCCGGCCGCGGTCGCGAAGATGTCGTACTTGGCGGTCGATTCCGTCAGCACGAGAGGCTCGGTGATCCTCGTCCGGAGCGACGCCGTCGGGAAACGATCTTCCAGCGATACGGTATTCACGGTAAAGGCGCCTGCGCCGGGGCGGAGAAAAACTCGCGCAGTCGAGGTCTTGCGCCGTCCGGTTGCGTAGTGGGCAGGTTCTGCGCTCACGATACCTCGCAGGCGGCCGGCTTCTGGGCCGCGTGGGGATGCTCGGGCCCGGCGTACACCTTCAGCTTGCGGTACATCGCCTTCCCCAGCTTCGTCTTCGGCAACATGCCGCGCACGGCGGATTCGACCAGTCGTTCCGGATGGTGGCGGCGAACGGTTCCGGCCCGTTCGCTGCGCAACCCGCCGAGGTAGCCGCTGTGCGCGTGGTACAGCTTGCGGGTCTCCTTGCGTCCGGTCATGCGCACACGCGCCGCGTTGACGATGACGACGTGATCGCCCATATCGAGATAAGGCGCGTACTGCGGGCGGTGCTTGCCTTGCAGGAGGCGCGCGGCGACGGTGGCGATCCGCCCGAGAACTCTCGAGTCGGCGTCGATCACGTGCCAAGCGCGCACGATGTCTTTTCGGCTGGGAGCGTAGGTCGACACGTTTTCACACCAAACCTGGTCGGTACATCCGCAAATCCTACAGAGCGCGCAGAGCTCGTGTCAAGGCGCCGGGGTCGGCGCGGAGCGCCGGGCGCGGTTGGCGCGATCCTTGCTTGAGGAAGTCCACCGTGGCGGGATCCATGGGCTTCGTCTCCGGCCTCCTGCGGCGGCCGACGCCGCTGGTCGGCATCGACATCGGCTCGAGTGCCGTGAAGGCGGTCGAACTGACCGCGGCGGCCGGCCGCCGGATCCACGCAACGGCCGGCATGCGTGCCGTGCCCGCGGGCAGCATCGTCAAGGGGGAGATCGTGAACCGGGCAGCCGTCGCCGAAGCGGTTCGCGGGCTGTTGGGCGCCGCAGACATCCGCGGTCGCGATGTGGCCCTGTCGTTGCCGGGGGGCGCGGTCATCGCCAGAGAAATCGCCATGCCGCGAATGAGCCGGGCAGAGCTCGCGGGTTCGATCGCCTGGGAGGCCGAAAGGCACATTCCGTTCGAGCTCTGCGACGTAAACCTGGATTACCAGGTGGTCGACCGCGCCGGCGACACCGAGCGGCGGCCGCCGATGGTCGTGCTGCTGGTGGCGGCCAAGAAGACGACGATCGCCGAATACGCCGCCGTGGTCACCGAGGCCGGATGCGTGCCGGCGGTCGTGGACGTGGCAGCGTTCGCTCTCCAGAACGCCTGTGCGTTGCAGGGAGGATTCGAACGCGGCGGGGTGGCTGCCCTGCTCAACTGCGGGGCGAGCACGATCAACGTCAACATCGTCGAGGCCGGCCGGTCCGTCTTCACCCGCGAAATCGCCGCCGGTGGAAACGCCTGCACCGAGGCGCTCCGCCGCAACGGGGACCTCTCGTTCGACGAGGCCGAACGGGTCAAGAAGGGCCTTTCGAGCCGGGGGGCGGGCCGGGAGGATGCAGAGCCGGTGCTGCGGGAGGCTACCGAGCATCTGCTGCTCGAAGTGGAGAAGACGTTCGACTTCTTCGCGGCCAGCCGGACGGCAGGCCGCATCGATCGCATCCTGCTCAGCGGCGGCGCCTCACAGGGAGCGGGCTTTGCCTCCGCGATGGCTGGACGCTTCGATGTGCCCCTGGAGCGGTTCGATCCCTTTCGCAAGACGCAGGTCGTCGGTCGGCAGATCGGTTGGCGCGATCCGGCGGACGTCGCCGCGGCGGCGGGCGTTGCGGCGGGACTCGCGCTGCGCCGAACGGGGGATCGATGATTCGCGTCAATCTGCTCACCTCGGTACAGGACCGGACGACGATCGTCGACGGCCGATCTCGGAACGGGCCGCCCGCCGCTGCGGTGGCACTGCCGGGGCTGGCTCTGGTTCTGGCGGCCTGGTGGTTCTGGTCCTTGCATGGGCAAGCCGCGGAGCTGACCCGGGGGCTCGCGAACGCGGAGGCGGCCTTGGCGGGCCTCACCCCGGTCGTCGACGCAGTGCGCGGCGCCGAGGCGCTGCGGGCCGACCTTGCCGCGCAGGTGGCCCGCATCGAAGCGCTGCACGATCGCCGCGGCGATCCGGCGCGGCTCCTCGACCGGCTGAGTCGCGCTCTTCCGAACGGTCTGTGGCTGAGCGAGGTACGCCAGGAGCCGGCCGCGGTGGTCGTGCGGGGACGCGCCGTCGCGCCGGCCGCGGTATCCGACTACGCCGCGGCACTGGAGGACTCGGCGTCTCCCGATGCCAGGGTCGAAATAGTGGGCTCCCGCCGGGAAGAGTCGTTCGGCGGGCAGGAGGCGGTCGTCTTCGAGGTCAGGATGCGCCTGCCGGCGGCCGGGGATCCATGAAGTCCAGCCTGGCGGAGGGGGCCCGGAACAGGACGCTCGCGGCGGGTGTCCTCTTGCCGGTCGCCGTCCTGGCGGCGTTTCGGCTCTTGTTCGTGGAACCGCAGACCGACCTGCTGGCGATGCGGCGCGTGGAACTGGAGCAGCGCCGGGGCGAGGTCGCCCGGGCCCGTCTCGCCGCCAGCCGCCTGCCGCAGCTCGAAGCCGAGGTCTCGCGGCTGCGCCGCCGCCTCGCGATCCTGCACCGCGGCATGCCGGAGGCGCAGGACGCGTCCGCGGTGTTGAGGAGTCTGCAGGAGGTCGCGGTGCGGTCCCGACTGACCATGCAGTCTTTCGCGCTCGACGAGACGCGTCCCGGGGAGGGTTACGAAGAATGGCCGGTCCGACTGGAGGTGACGGGAGGTTTCCACGAGCTCGCCTCGTTTCTCGATGCGGTGAGCGGGCTGCCGAGGATCGTCACCATCGATCGCCTGTCGATCCGTGCTCTCCCCTCCGGGAAGCCGAACGCGACGATCGCGGCGACGTGCATCGCCTCGACCTATGTGCTGCGGGAGCCCGTGAACGGCGTGGACGCGGTGCGCGGGGAAGGGAGGTTGCGCCGATGATGCATGCAGCGACGCATGCGCTGCTGTTCGCGGCGTTCCTGGCCGGGCAGGAACGCGCTTCGGCCAGCCAGGGCCGCGATACTCGTCCCGACACGACATCCGAGTCCCCGGGGCAGGATGCGGACCCTTCGAACCGCGCACGTTCCTACGACTCCGGCGGACGTCGGGATCCGTTTCTCCCGCCACCCCCGCGCGCCCGTCCGGACCGGTTCGTCGGGGCGCGGCCGCGCGGACTGGCCGGAATCGCGGTCGAAGAGATGACCCTTCGCGGCCTCGTCCGGCTCGGCGGCAAGTATCTCGCGATGCTGGAGACCGAACACGGGAGAAGTCATGTGGTGCGAGGGGGGGAGGAGCTCTTCGACGGCTACGTGCAGTCGGTGGCGGGCGGCGGCGTCGTGATCGTCGTGGATGGGCCGCGCGGCGCGGCACGCGCCGTGCGTCTGACGCTGCGGCCGTCGAGGGGGGAGCGATGAACAGGTCCCGCGCTGTCCGGCGTGCGCTCGCGGTGCTGTTGCTGGCGACGGCGGCGGGCCGCATCCCGGACGGGAACGGCAACGGCTCGCTGTCGGGAGGCGTGCTCAGCGCGCAGCGGAGAGTGCAGGGGGCGTTGGAGGCCTCCCGCGAGTACACCGGCGATCCGGTCTCGATGGAGTTCCAGAACGCGGATCTGCGTTCGGTGCTGCGGACCTTCGTCGAGATCAGCGAGCTGAATCTCGTGATCGATCCGCAGGTGGCGGGGACGGTCGATGTCGCGCTGGTCGACGTGCCGTGGGATCAGGCGTTCGACGTCATTCTTCGAGCCAACCGGTTGGGGTACGTGGTCGACGGCAACGTGGTTCGCATCGCCCCCTTGGCCACGCTGGCCGCGGAGGACGAGGAGAGGAGCGCCCGCGCCGAACGGCAGGCGCTGGCCGGGGATCTGGTGGTCATCACCCGCACATTGGGCTACGCCCGGGCCGTCGACCTCGCCGATCTCGTCACCCGCACGGTCCTGTCACCGCGCGGCCAGGTGCAGATGGACGGCCGGACGAACACGCTCATCATCGTGGACCTGCCGGACCGCATCGGCCGAGTGCGGGAGTTGGTGGACGTACTCGATCGCCCGCAACCGCAGGTCGAGATCCAGGCCCGTATCGTGCAGGCCAGTCAGGACTATCTGCGCGAGCTCGGTGTGCAGTGGGGCATCGCGGCGCGGGCCGCTCCCGAGATCGGCAACACGACGTCGCTGTCGTTTCCGAACCGCGGCGGAGTCTCCGGTCGAGCCGGGGGCGCGCAGGGACCCGCGGACGGGGCCGACCCGCGCGCGCTGGAGAGCGAGAACAGCGGGACCGCGGTGGACCTGGGCGCGCCTTCGGCGAGCACCGCCCTGGGGTTGGCTCTCGGCGCGATCGACGGGTCGCTCAACCTCGACGTCGTGCTCTCCGCCGCGGAGAGCGACGGGCAGGTGAGAATCCTGTCGAACCCCAGAATCACGACCCAGAACAACGTTCAGGCCACCATCACGCAGGGCGATCAGATCCCGATCCAGACCGTCGCCAACAACACCGTGACGGTGACGTTTCGGGACGCGGCTCTGCACCTGGCGGTGACCCCGCAAATCACCACCGCCGACACGGTCATCATGCGGATCGAGATCGGCAACGACTTCGCCGACTTCGCCCGGCAGGTCAACGGCGTACCGCCGATCGTGACGCAGAGCGCCAGCACCACCGTGCAGGTGCGCGACGGCGCCACGACGGTGATCGGCGGAATATACGAGAGCGCCCGCACACGATCGGCCCGCCGGGTGCCCGGTATCCACCGCATTCCCATACTCGGATGGTTCTTCAGAAGCCGCGCGGAGCGGCGTCGAAGCGACGAGCTGCTGATCTTTCTGACGCCTCGCATCGTGCGTTGAGGCGTGGTTCGGAGGGGAGAGATGAAAGGCATACGGCGATCGGTGGCGCGCGCCGCGAAGGCCGCGGCATGGCCGGGAACGACAAGTGCCCGGACCACGGCGGCGCGGGTGTTCGTCGGGCTCGCCGCGGCCGTCGGGTGCGCGGGTGACGGCCCGGCATCCTCGCGTTCGAGCGTCACCCTCGTGGTGGAACGGATGGGGGCGTCGTCGGATGCGATGGCCGGGCACTCGACCAGGGCGTTCATCCGTTCGGACGTCGTTGCGGGTGGGACGGTGGCCCCCGACGCGGCGCAGGCGACGTTGCGGCTCGTTCCGAAGGACCCGGGTACGGCAACCGGCCCGGTCGCGCCCAGCGGTGCGCGCTTCGCGACCGTGGACCGCTACCGGGTGCGCTACGTGCGAAGCGACGGGCTGGACACGCCGGGCATCGACGTGCCGCACCCCTGGGACGGTGTGCTGGGCCTGACCGCCTCTTTCGCCGCCGAGACCGTGGAGATCGTCCTCGTGCGTGCGTCCGCGAAGCTCGATCCGCCGCTCGTGAACCTCCGCGAGGGGGGTGGCGATGTCGTCATCAACGCGCTGGCCTACGTCACGTTCTACGGGCGGGACCACGGCGGTGCTCGGGTCGAGGCCGTCGGCGCGATCGGAATCGAGTTCGGGGACTGGTCCGATGCGGAACCGACACGCGGGTGAGGCGGGCATGCAGGATCGACCGTGCCGCTATACGCGGAGGGCGACCCGCCGCCTCATCCCCGTGCTGGCCTTCTCTTCCTGCCTGATCGGTTGCCTGCAGGAGGGCCGGAATCCGCCTCCTCCGGCCGGGCCGTCGGCGCTGGCGCTGTCGGTCCGGCTGCGCGCGACCCCCGACGTGCTGCCGATCGACGGAGCCGCTACGTCCGTGGTTGCAGTCACCGCGACGCGGCCGGGTCGCGTCCCCGCCGCCGATCTGCGCCTGGCCGTGCGGGTCGTCGAGGGTTCGACCGCGCAAGACGTAGGGCAGCTCTCCACGCGGTCCATCGTGACCGACACGGCCGGGCACGCGGTCTTCTCGTATCGTGCGCCGCGGCCATCCGGAGACGCGGGGCGGTCGGTCGATGCAGGTCGGGTCGTCACGCTGGTCGTTACCCCGGTGACAGGCGACTTCTCGAGCGCGGTCGAGCGGCGGGTCCGCATCCGACTCGTACCCGCCGGCATCGTGATTCCGCCCTTCGACGTGCAGCCCGGCTTCGCGGTGACGCCGGCCGCTCCGGCCGTTTCCGATCAAGTGCGGTTCAGTGCCGCGCCGTGCCCGGCCGGAGACCCGGCGGCAACCGCGTGCACCCGCGATCCTTCCGGGCTGATCGCGGAATATCTCTGGGATTTCGGAGACGGCGGGCGGGCCTCCGGCCAGATGCCCGGACACGTGTACTCGACGGCCGGCACGTACCTCGTTCGAATGACGGTGACAGACGCTTTCGACCGGTCGGCAGAGGCGACGAGGACGGTGCCCGTGACGGCGGGAAAGCCGCCGACCGCCTCCTTCGTCGTGTCGCCGGTCCCGGCGGCCGCGGGCGATGAGGTCTTCTTCGATGCCAGCGCCTCGGCGCCGGCCGCGGGCCGGCGGCTGGTCTCTCACGAATGGAACTTCGGCGACGGCGCGACGGGGAACGGGGTCGCGACGAGTCATGTGTACCGGGAGGCGAGGACCTATACGGTCACCGTCAACGTAACCGACGACACGGGACTTCGAGGTTCGGCCGCCGGCGTGGTTGAAGTAGTCGACAGCGCACCGCTGGCGGTCGTGACGGCGTCTCCCGCGGCGCCGGCCGCCGGCGAGACCGTCCACTTCAGCGCGGAGCAGTCGACGGCCGCTCCCGGACGGAGAATCGTGCGCTATCGCTGGCGCTTCGGCGACGGTCGGGAGAGCCTGGGCGGTCCGACGGCGAGCCATGCCTACGCCGGGGCCGGCGACTACCTGATCGAGGTCGCGGTCACCGACGACGACGGTCGAACCGGGAGGGCCTTCATCCGGGTCATCGTAGAATGACGTGGAATGCGCTTCGCACCGCGCGAACGGCTGGCCGCCCGAGCGTCGGCGCTACGGCGGGAGTTGGCGGCGCGGGGTCTCGATGCTCTCGTCGTCACGGCTCTCCCGCATCTCTTCTACCTGCTCAACCTGCGCGCGAGCGCCGGCGTCGCGGTCGTCGAACGCGAGCCGCCCGGTCTCCGCCTGATCATCGACTTTCGGTACGTCGAGGCCGTCAACCGCCTCGTGGAGCATGAAATCGCACCGCCGGATCTGGAAACGGTCCAGGTGGAGAGCACCTACGACGAGACGCTGTGCGACGTGCTGCGCGGCAGGCCGTCGGCGCGGGTCGCGGTCGAGGCCGATCATCTCAGCGTGCGGCGCTGGATGTGGTTGCAGAAAAAGCTGGAGGTGGACCTCAGCCCGGCAGTGGAGCTCATCGAGCGGGCGCGGATGGTCAAGGACGGGCACGAGGCCGAGACGCTGCGGAAGGCGGGCCGGATGCTCGCCGGCATCATCGGTCGGGCATGCGCGTGCGCGCGGCGCGGCCGTTCCGAGATCGAGGTGGCGAGAGACGTGGAGCGGTTGATCGAGGAGGCAGGCTTCGAGCGTCCCGCCTTCGATTCCATCGTGGCTTCCGGTCCGAACGGGGCGCTTCCGCACGCGCACCCGACCGAACGCCGGCTGGCCGGCGGCGATCTCGTCATCCTCGACTTCGGAGGGGTCCACGAGGGCTATTGCGTCGACGTCTCGCGCACGGTGTCGGTCGGGCCGCCGACCTGCGAGACCCGCCGGTTGCATCGGGCGGTGCGCGAGGCCCAGTCGGCCGCCCTGGCCGCGGCGGCGCCCGGGGTGCTCGCGAGCGACGTCGACGGCGCGGCCCGGACGGTGCTGGAAGGCCATGGGCTGGCGGATCGCTTCGGGCACGGCACGGGGCACGGGCTCGGGATCGACGTCCACGAGCTGCCGCGCATCGGGAAGCGTCGCACGGGGCCGGCCGGGCCGGACGACGTGGCGCTCGCGGCGGGGATGGTCTTCACGATCGAGCCCGGCGTCTACGTGCCCGATCTGGGCGGGGTGCGTATCGAGGACGACGTGCTGATGACCGAGGCCGGAATCGAGGTGCTGACACCGGCCTGCCGGCAGTTGCTGGACACGGACCGACCCGTGCCGGGGAGGGGCGATGGGTGTTGACCTGCCGTCCCTCTACGCGATTGTCGACGCCGGCCAGGCCGCTCGCCACGGCTGGACGGTGCCCGATCTCGCCGCCGCGTACTTCGACGGCGGGGCCCGGCTGGTGCAGCTTCGGGCGCCGGGCGCAGCCGGCGGGGTGATTGACGGTTGGTGCGACGCCGTCGTGGCGCGGGCTTCCGGCTACGGCGCGGCGGTCGTGGTCAACGATCGTGCCGACGTCGCTCGCATGAGCGGCGCGGCGGGTGTGCATCTGGGGCAGGACGACCTGCCGGTCGAGGACGCACGCAGGGTGGTGGGGGAGAGCGCCGTCGTCGGTCTCTCGACGCACACGGCGGATCAGGTCGGCGATGCACTGGCGCGTCCCGTGACCTACGTGGCGGTCGGTCCGGTCTACGCGACCGGCACCAAGGATACCGGCCATCGACCGGTCGGCCTGGGGTTCGTCCGCACGGCGGCCGAGCGGGCGGGCGCCGTCCCGGTGGTAGCCATCGGGGGGATCACGCTGGAGCGCGCGCCGGAGGTCATTGCCGCCGGCGCCGGCGCGGTCGCCGTGATTGGCGACCTCCTGGCCGGGGGGCGGCCCAGCGCCCGCGCGCAGGCCTACGTCGACCGCTTGTCGAAGTAGTCGATCGTGAGCGAGCGGACGGTTCCGACCAGGAACGCGATGCCGATCAGGTTCGGAAAGGCCATGAGGCCGTTCAGCAGCGTGCCGATGGCCCAGACGAGGGGCACGGAAGCGACCGAGCCGACCAGCACCATCACCGTGAAGACCGTGCGGTACGCCCGGATGACGCCCGATCCGAACAGGAACTCGATGCACTTCTCGCCGTAGTACGCCCAGCCGATCAGGGTCGAGAAACCGAACAGAAACGAGCAGAGGGCCACTATCAGCGAGGCGAAGGGTATGGAGGTTCCGAGAGCCGCCGCCGTCAGGTCGCCGCTGGCTCCCTGGTAGGCCGGATCGGTCCAGAGCCCGGAGGTCAGGATGATGAACGCCGTCATCGAGCAGACGACGATGGTGTCCATGAACACCTCGAAGATGCCGATCACCCCCTGTTCCGACGGATGCTTCACCTTTGCGATGCCATGGGCGATCGGCGCGCTGCCCATGCCGGCTTCGTTCGAGAGGAGGCCCCCGCGGGCGCCCCCCGCGGCGGCGGGGGGGCCCGCGCGCGCCCCCCCCCCCCCCCCCCCCCCGGCGGGGGGGCGGCACCCCCCCGC
>VXME01000117.1 GCA_009861545.1 Acidobacteriota bacterium
TCCAGGCCTACCGCAACGCGCCGTTCCATCCGTGGCTGCGCGGGCGCCTGGACGGAATGACGGCCGGGGAGTGCCGCTCGCTGATGTCGGCCCGCGACTACCTGCGCCCCGGCGTGCTCGCGCACGTCTACCTGCAGGCGAAGGCGCAGGACCGCTACGAAGCTGCGGAAGGGAACGTCCGGGCCGAACTGCGCGCCGCCGGTTTCGGCGCCGCGCTCATCCGCAACAACGTCGCCCGGCTGCGCCGCACCGTCGAGGGGCTGCGCTGGACGCCGGCGCGCTCCACCTGGTCCGAGTACGCGCACGAGCACGGCTACGACGACGCCGACCTCGAACGCAAGGGCGCCTTCGTGCGCCGCGTGCTCGAATCGCGGCCCTGGTCCCTGGTCTGGGACGTCGGCTGCAACACCGGCGCGTACTCGCGCATGGCGGCCGAGCACGCGGAGTACGTCCTGGCCCTCGACGCCGACCACGTCGTCGTCGACCGCGTGTACCGCGCCCTGCGGGACGAGGGACGGACGAACGTGCTCCCGCTGGTGGCCGACGCCGCCGACCCGTCGCCCGGCCTGGGCTGGCGCGGCAGGGAACGCCGGCCGCTGGGCGATCGCGGCTCCCCCGGACTGATCCTCTGCCTCGCCCTGGCCCATCACCTGGTCATCGGCCGCCATGTTCCGTTCGCCGACCTCGCCGACTGGCTGGCGGATTTAGGGGCCGAGGTGGTGCTGGAGTTCGTCGACCGCGGCGACCCGATGGTGGAGCGCCTGCTGCGCCATCGCGACGGCGGGCGGCTGGACTACTCCCGCGCGGCGGCCGAGGCCGCGCTGTCCCGGCGCTTCCACCTGGTCGGGCGGGAGACGCTGGCGTCCGGCGCCCGGACCCTGTACCACTGCCGGCGGCGAGCCGATGCGGGGCCCTAGCGCGATCCTGTGGTGGCGTCGGCAGTTTGCCGGCGCGAGTCCTGCGGCGCCGACGCCCGGCGCGGGCGGCGAAGCGCTGCACGTCGCCGGCCTGTGGGCGGTGCCCGTGGCCCAGCCGCTGTTCGACTTGCTGAGCCGCAGTCCCGAGTTCTTCGTGGCGCACGAGACGCGGCCGGGCGACCTCCTGGGGCTGGTGGCGCTGCTCTGCCTGGCCGGTCCCGCCGGCTGGCTGGCGGTGCTCGGCCTCTGCCGCCGCATCGACCCCCGGCTGCACGCGGCGGCGGCCGGCGTCGGGGTAGGCGTCCTGACCGCGGCGGTCGCGCTGGCCGCGGTGAAGCAGGCCGCCGCCTGGAGCGCCGAGGCGTCGTTCGGCGTCGCGGCGGTGTGCGGGGCGTTGGCCGGCGCCGGCTACGTCCGGGCGCCGGCGATCCGCCTGTTCGCCACCTTATCTATCGCCGTCGGCGATCGTGGCGCCGGCCGTGTTCCTGCTGCAGTCGGCGATCGCGCCGCTGCTGTCGGCGCCGCGCGACGGGGGACCGCCGTTGGCGGCGATCGACATCGACGACCCGCCGCCGGTGGCGGTCGTCGTGTTCGATCAGTTGCCGCTGGTCTCGCTGCTGAACCGCGACGGCGAGGTGGACCGCGGCCTGTATCCGAACTTCGCCGCGCTCGCCGACGAGGCGACCTGGTTCCGCAACGCGAGCGCGGTGAGCGGCTGGACGCAGTGGGCCCTGCCCGCGATCCTCACCGGCCACTATCCGGCGCCGGGACGGCTGCCGGTGGCGAGCGACCACCCGGACAACCTGTTCACCCTGCTCGGATCGCGGTACCGCCTCCACGTGCTGGAGCCGTTGACCGGCATGTGCCCCGAGACGCTGTGCGCGACTCACCGTCCCCGGGCGGCCGTCCGGCTCGCGGCGATGCTGAGCGATCTGTCCGTCGTCTACCTGCATGCCGTGCTGCCGCACCGCCTCACGGACCGGCTCCCGCCGGTGACCTCGACCTGGCGCGACTTCGCGACCGACGATTCCATGCTCGGGCGCTGGAACACCCATCGCGAGCGGGATCGGGCCGCCATGGCCACCGACTACATCGCCTCGATCGCGCCGCCGGCCGGCGATGCGCGCCCCCCGCTCCACTTCATGCAAGTGCTGCTGCCCCACGAGCCGTGGGTCTACCTGCCGGACGGACGCCGGCATACGTGGCTGCCGCACCTGGTCGGCGCGGCCGGGGATGAATGGCTCGACGACGGCTGGGCCGTGACCCTGGACTACCAGCGGCACCTGCTGCAGGTGCGGCACGCCGACACCCTGCTCGGCGCGCTGCTCGAGCGCCTGCGCGCGGTGGGGCTCCGGGACGACGCGCTCATCGTCGTGACGGCGGACCACGGCGCGAGCGTGCGGCCCGGGACGCCGTTCCGGGTGCCGACCCAGGAGACCTTCGCCGACGTCGCGGCCGTCCCCCTGTTCATCAAGCGGCCCGGCCAGCGGCAGGGCGGCGTCGCGGACGCGAACGTGGAGACGATCGACATCCTGCCGACGATCGCGGCGGCGCTCGGGATCCGGCTGCCCTGGAGCACCGACGGGTCGAACGCCCTCGCGGCCGGCCGTCCCGCGCGCCCGGCGAAGACGATGTTCCGGCACGAGGCGCGCGATCCGCTGCACGCCCCGGGCGACCTCGGCGCCGCCATCGCCCGCAGCGTCGCGCACAAGTACGAACGCTTCGAGAACGGGGATCCGGCGCGGCCCCGCCTGGGCGGGCACGACGCGGTCGTCGGCCTGCCGGCCGCCGAGATGGCGTCGGACCGCCTGGCCCCCTTCGACGTCGTCATCGACACCTTCCCCGCTCTGCGCGCCGTCGATCCGGAGGGGCGCTTCGTGCCGGCGCGCATCATCGGCGGCGTCCTCGCACGCGAGGGCCGCGCGGCCCTGGCGCCGCTCGCGGTCGCCGTCAACGGGGTGGTGGCGGCGGTCACGCGGGTCTACTCGTTCCCGGCGTTCGGACACGCGCTGCCGTGGGAGGTCCTCGTCGATCCGGCCCTGTTGCGGCCGGGCGCCAACGACGTGGGGGTGTTCGCGATCGGGCGCGGGCCGACCGGCGCGCCCGTTCTTCACGAGGCGCCCGAGGTGGCCAGCCACAGGCGGGCGATGAACCTCATCGCCTCGGAGGCGGCCGAAGTGCGACGCGACTTCTCGGGCTTCCTGCCGGCCGAATGGAACGCCCACGGCCGGTTCCGGTGGACCGACGGCGCGGCGCGGCTCTCGGTGGGAATCGATCCGCGATCGCCGCCGGCCGCGCTGGCCGTCCGCATACGGACGACGGGCCCGCAGAAGAGCCTGCGGATCGCCGTCAACGGGTGCGAGGTGTTTGGCGTCAACTACTTTTGCCGGTGAGCGACAAGTATTTCTGCCGGTTGAGAGGATCGGAGATCAGTATCGAGGAAGTTGATGCCTGTGTAGCCTGTGGGCGGCGCTTGGCGCCGGCCAAAGCAGGGTGGGAA
>VXME01000118.1 GCA_009861545.1 Acidobacteriota bacterium
TCCCAGAAGCCCCATGGACCTCTCTGGACCCCCGACGAGAAAGAGCCGCACCCTTTCGGTAGGGCTGCCTGTAGAAGACAAGGACCGACCCGCATGGCCAGCGGCAGTCATGCTCGCCAGGGAGAATGAAAGACCTCGCGGAGGTTCCACGCGAGAAACCGCTCCTCGGGACGATACGTGTCGCGAATCGGAATGCGGATGGGTCGTTTGTGGAAACGGCCGAGCGACTCCTTGAATCCGGTGGTGCCGACGACTGCCTCGGACACCAGGACCACGTTGCCGTCGACAGGTTGCGAGATCGTGAAGGCGCCTGCGTCGAACAGCTTGTGGTGCAGGACACAGAGCGCGATGCCGTTCCGAATCTCGTCCGGTCCACCCGCCTGATGCCACTTGATGTGGGCGGCGTCGAGCGCTACCGAGCGCGCCCCGATGCGGACATCGAAGTCGCAGACCGCGCAGCGGTACTCGTAGGCCCGCAGCACCACCGCACGGAAGCCGGGGTCTCTCATCGTGCGGCGTTTCCCGGCCGCAAACTCGGGATCGATACCGACGGCCTGGAGGATCTCGTCGTGCTGGCTGTCCGGGAAATGTGCGGCCAGAAGGTCGCTCGCGACCGCGGCCGCGAGTCGGTGATTCGCGCGGAGTGTCTCGTAGATGTTCTCGATCAAGCCGCCGTGGACGTTGGCCCGAAGGAGTGCTGTCTTGTGGGCGTCGCCGCTGCTGGTGACGGAAATGCCGTCGGTACGGTCGAGCTCCCACACGCCGTCATGCTGCAGGCGCCAGAACGGGAACTCCGTATGCACGGCCTTTCGCGGCGGTCCGAATTCGCGCAACAACTCGCCGAGCCGCTCGTCGACTAGTCGGTAGGACGCCATGCGGCTTTCGCCGCTCAGGCAGCGTCCGATGGCCCACAATACGAGGAGGCACTTGTGGGGTGCGCGCTGCCCGTTGCGCTGCCAGACCTGCAAGTCCCGGAAGCGAGCTCGCACGTTGTCGGGAGTCACGGGGGTAACGGGGGTCACGGCTGCGCCTGTTTCGAATAAACCCTCTCGGACTACATCTTTGCTGCGCGTCGAAGGAACTCGGCCAGTTCGTCGAATACCGGGCTCGTGACCGGAATCGGATTGTGTGTCTTCGACCAGATGTGCGCCGCGCCGGCGCTCGGGTCATCCCTGCACGTGATGGCGACCGCGGTCTGGAACTGCATCTTTGCACGCTTCACGGCGTCCCATTCGTCGCAATCGGTCGCGGGGCATTCGTCGAGTCGCCGCAGGCAGTCGGCAAGGTCGTTGCGCTCCCGGAGGATGGCGTCCATGAGCAACGTCTCCAGAGCCCCCGTGGTGTCCGCACGGGGAATCATGAAGATGCCTGTGGACGGCGTGCCTTCGGCGATGTCGGCATGGCGCCCCGGGGCGGCGCCCCGGGGCGGGCAGTCCTTCCAGCGTGAGCGCGTCGTGCGCGTTCTTCCACCGTGCCGCCGGCTTGGTGTCGTTGTCGCCGATGATCAGGAGTCGTCTCAGCTTCCGCCAATCAGAGCTCGTTCGGAGCCCCTGGACGTGCCTCGCGAACCTCTCGTAACCCTGCGCGTAGTTCACTGAGAAACCGTCCAGCTTCTCGCGGCGCAGCAATCGTCTGACCAGACGCACGTCCGCGGGGCCTTCGCAGAGCACGTAGACCGGGTCGTCGAAACGGAACGGATTCCCTTCCGTGTCGGCCATGATGCCCGACTACCTGATCTCGAGGCCTTCTTCCAGAGCGGCCGCGAAGTGCTGGCCGTCGAAGCAGTCGATCGCGCTGGCTCCGTTGTCCTTCGTGGTCCGCAGCAGGCGAAATTCGTCGGGATGCTCCCGGACGACCGGCAGCAACGCGCGCAAGTACTCGAGACTGTGGGTCGTTGCGAACAGTTGGGTGTTCGATTCCCGGGCGGAGTGCAGGATCGCCGCTGACGCACGGCGCATGAGATCGAAGTACAGGCCGTTCTCCATCTCGTCGATGAGGATGATCCCGCGCGAGAAGTGATGCACGGCGAGCAGGATGGACAGCATCTTGTTGATGCCGTCGGAGACCAGCGGCAGCGGCACCTTTTCGTGCACGGAGCGAAGCTTCGCGTGAACCATGGCGGTGCCGCCGTGGTACTCGACGCTCAGTCCTTCGATGAAGGGGAACTGCTTGCGGACGGCCGAGACGACGGCCTCGTGTTCTCCCTTCTTGCTCAGCGAGGAGAATCGTTGACCGTTGTGTTCCGGGCCCTCGCGGAGCACCGGGGACAGGAGGATCGCCGGGAAAGTCTCGACCACCGTTCCGAATGACAAACCCTGACCGGTAAGCGCCGACTGGCACCTGACGGCGTCGCCGTTGGCGAGTCCGTATTCGAAGTCGATTGCAGCGTGCCGCACGTGTTCTTCGACCGATCCCTTCCCAAACGGCAGGGTGGCGCTCGCCGGTGGACCGTAAGACACGTTCAGCGACCGGGTGTTCTCATCGGTCCCCACGGCACGCAGCGCGATGGTGGATGTCTGATCGAAATCGAAGAACAGGTCCCGCCACAAGGACTCGAAGGACCCGCGTTCCGCAGAAATGGAGACGCTGTCTCCAAGACCGCGCATGCGTCGAATCTTGAGCGCCAGCTCCGGTCCGACACTGGCGAGCAGGAAGAGCGCTTCCAGGAAGGCCGTCTTGCCGCCGCCGTTGCGGCCGACGATGACGTTGAACCGGCCGAGGTCGCGGAGATGCACGTCCTGGAAGCACTTGAAGTTCGAGATCTTGAGATCCTGAATCATGGGACTTGCCGCGCGGGATGCGCGGCGTAAGCGCTCCGGGATGGCGGCCCCTACCCGATCCCGATCCGCAGCACCGTGAACAGCAGCCAGCACGTGAACCCGCCGACGATGGTCATCGAGAGGCCCCACGCCATCAGCTTGTTGAACAGCTTCCGCGGGTCCTCCGACTTCGGCGCCGCGGCCATGCACAACGCCCCCAGGGTCGACAGCGCGGAGACGTCCACCAGGTGCGCCCCGACGTTCATCGACGAGGCGATGGCCAGCGGGTCCACCCCGCCGACCTGCTCGGCCAGCCCCGGCACGGTGGGCAGGAACGCCGGCAGGACGACCCCCGACGTGCTGCTGTAGATGGAGATGAAGCCGGTGGTGAACGCCATGACCGCGGTCACCGTGTTCGCGGTCGACACGCCGGCGAGCACGCGGGTGAACAGCTCCAGGCCGCCGGTCTCGTCGAGGACCGAGATGAGGACGGTGACGCCGCAGACCATCATGATCACGCGCCAGGGCATGATCTTGACCGCCTCGGATTCGTCGCCCGCCTTGAGCAGCGCCAGAATGATGGCGCACCCGAACGCGCCGAGCCCCACGTCGACGCCGAACAGGATCACGCCCACGAGCAGGGCGGCGATGACGCCGATGGTGATCCAGTGCTCGCGCCCGAAGTCGTCGGCCGTGGTCTTGCCCTCGGCGCCGTCGCCGGCGTCCCGCCCGGGGACGACCAGGGCGCCCTCGTGGTACCGCCCCAGCAGCTTCCAGCCGCCGAGCAGGAAGTAGGCGGCGAAGACGACCACCGCGTGCGCCATCATGTTGTTGAGGTAGGTGGACAGCGCGTAGCCGCCGAGGCCGATCTCGTCCATGACGCCGTTGACGATGACGCCGGTCGGGGCGATGGGGGAGAGCGAGCCGGCGTTGGCGCCGTTGCCGATCATGATCGCCATCAGGAACGCGGGGATGCCGACCTGCCCGGCGACGGCCATGCCCA
Source organism: Acidobacteriota bacterium (assembly GCA_009861545.1). Classification (NCBI taxonomy): domain Bacteria; kingdom Pseudomonadati; phylum Acidobacteriota; species Acidobacteriota bacterium. The sequence continues at coordinate 3,763 of VXME01000118.1, forward strand.
TGGGCGCCATCAGGGCGACCGAGGCGATGTTGCCCGGCCCGATCGAGGCGAGCACGAACGAGAGGGCGAAGAACATCATCGGCATGACGCCGACGTTGCCGCGGCACAGCAGGACCGCCTTGTGGGCGATGAGATCGAGCGTGCCGTTGGCCTGCGCCTGCGAGAAGAGCAGCGTGACGCCGGCCAGGGTCAGGAACAGCCGGGTCGGGAACCCGCTCATCACCTCGGCGGCGCTCATGTCGGCGATGTAGACGCCGACCACCCAGGCGAGGGAGATGGCGAGGAACCCGACGTGGAGCCGGATCGTGCAACTGACCACGATGGCGATCGCCAGGGCGCCGAGCGACAGGGTGGCGGCATCCATGGGGCGGGAGTATATCCGGTCCCGGCCGTCGGGGGCGTTTCGGGGAGTAGGATTGAAGAAACGGCGCGCTGCGGCCGACACGAGCGTTCAGCGGCGGCGATCGGATGCACATCATCATCATCGGCGGCGGCGCCATCGGGTATCCGCTGGCGAAGGCGCTCGGTCCGGCGCACGACGTCTTCGTGGTCGATTCGGATCCGCTGGTCGGCGAGCGCTTCGCCGACGCCGACGTGGAGTTCGTGGCCGGCAGCGGCGCCAACCCGGACGTGCTGCGGCGGGCGGGGGTCGCGCGTTGCGAGCTGCTCGTCGCGTCGGCGCAGCTCGACGAGATCAACATCGTCGCCTGCGCGCTCGGCAGCAAGCTGGGCGCGCGGCGGACGATCTGCTTCGCCACCCGCGAGGACCTGCTCGTCGGCGGCGCCGACGGCCTGCACGGGCACTTCGGCATCGACGAGATCATCTGGCCTGAAGCGGAGTTGGCCGCCGACATCGAGCGCATCATCATGGCGCCGGGGGCGACCGACGCCGAGGTGTTCGCGGGCGGTCGCATCGAGCTGCTGGAGTACCGGCTCGACGCCGCCTCGCCGCTGGTCGGACCGCCGGTGGCGTCGCTCGACCTGCCGGCGGGGGTGGTCATCATCGCGGTGAAGCACGAGCACTCCACCTCGATCCCGCGCGGCGAGACGCGTCTGGAGCCGGGCGACAAGGTGGTCCTGATGGGCAACCGCGACGGCATGGCGCAGCTCCGCACCCTGATGGCCCCCGGCGCGGGGGACGCCGCGTCGCAGCTCGTGACCATCATCGGGGGCGGCGACGTCGGCTACCGCCTGGCGCAGCACCTCGACCGCGCCGACGGCATTCGGCTCTGCGTCATCGAGCGGGATCCGGCCCGCGGCGAGCTGCTCGCGGCGACGCTGGGCCGCGCCCTCATCCTCCAGGGGGACGGCACCGACCTGGAGCTGCTGGAGTCGGAGGACATCGGCCGCAGCGACGTCCTGGTCTCGGTCATCGACAACGACGAGCGCAACCTGCTCGCCTCGCTGCTCGGGCGGCAGCTCGGCGTCGGCAAGGTGATTACGCGCGTCAGCAAGTCGTCCAACCACCGCCTGTTCGAGCGGGTCGGCATCGACGTCGCGCTGTCCGCGCGCGGCGCGGCGGTGACGTCGGTGGTCCACCAGATCGACAGCGGGCGCGCCAGCCTGCTCGCGATCCTGCAGGAGGGGCAGGCCCGCGTCGTGGAGCTGACCACGCCGGCCGGGTTCCTGCCCACCGCGGTGAAGGACCTGCGCCTGCCGCGGGATTCCATCATCGGCACCGTGCTGCGCGCCGGCGAGGTCCTCGTGCCGCGCGGCGACGACCGGATAGCGGGAGGCGACCGGTTGCTCGTCTGCTGCAAGGACGCCGCCGTCCGGGGCGTGCGCGACCTGTTCGTGCGGGGCTGAACGGCGGTTCATGCGCTTCATCAACATCGCCCAGGTCGCCGGCCGCATCTGCCGGCTGTTCGGCGCCGCCTTCGCCGCGCCGGCTCTGGTCGCCGCCTTCTACGGCGAATGGACCGACATCCCGGGCTTCGTGCTCGGCGGCGTCGTCAGCGGCGGTATCGGGCAGACGCTGCTCGGCATCTCGCGCGGCGCCGACGACGATCTGCGCCGCATCGAGGCGCTGTCGGTGGTGGCCGGCGTCTGGCTGCTGTTCGCAGTGCTCTGCTCGATCCCCTACCTGTGGGTCGGCTTCGGGGTCATCGACGCGCTGTTCGAGGCGATGTCGGGCATCACGGCGACCGGCGCGACCATCCTGACCGACTTCGAGGCGCCGGGGCGGGGGTTCTTCTTCTGGCGGGCGATGACGCAGTGGATCGGCGGCATGGGGGTCATCACCCTCGTCGTCGCCGTCCTGCCGCGACTCGCGGTGGGGGTGCGCCAGTTGTTCTTCGCCGAGGCGCCGGGGCCGACCGAGGAGAAGCTGGCCCCGCAGATCCGCAAGACCGCGGCGTCGCTCTGGCGCCTCTACGCGGGCCTTACCGCGGCCGAGGTGGTCGCGCTCGGCCTGGCCGGCATGCCCTGGTTCGACGCGGTGTGCCACGCCATGACCACGCTCGCGGCGGGCGGCTTCTCGCCCCACGCGCAGTCGGTCATGGGTTACGACAGCGCCCTGATCGAGTGGATCATCTGCCTCTTCATGTTTCTTGCCGGGGCCAACTTCGCGCTGCAGTACCGGGCGCTGCTCGGCCGGCCCGGCGCGCTGTTCCGCGACGACGAGTTCCGTGCCTATGTGGGCATCGTCGCACTGGCCGCCGGTTCCCTGGCCCTGTTGCTGTGGATCGTGGAGGGCGACGGCGCGCCGCTGCGCCGGGCGGCGTTCCAGGTGCTGTCGATCCTGACCACGACCGGCTACGCGACCACCGACTTCGACCTGTGGAACGACCGGACCAAGCTCGTGCTGCTGGCCATGATGTTCATCGGCGGCTGCGCGGGCTCGGCGGCCGGCGGACCGAAGGTGCTGCGGCACATGCTGGTGGGGCGCTTCACGCTGCTGGAGTTGCGGCGGACGCTCCATCCGCGCGGCGTCCTGCCGGTGAAGCTCGGCGGAAAGGTCGTTCCCGACGAGGTGATCCGCTCGGTCCTGGTGTTCTTCCTGTTCTACGTCCTGATGTTCGCGGTCTGCACGGCGGTCGTCATCGGTTTCGGGGCGGACCTGGAGACGGCGGTGACGGCCACCACCGGCACGCTGGGCAACATCGGACCCGGCTTCGGCGAGGTGGGGCCGATGTCCAGCTACGCCGGGCTGCACCCGATCAGCAAGCTGACGCTGATCGCCGCCATGTGGATCGGGCGCCTCGAGGTGGTGACGGTGCTTGCGCTGCTGCGGTTCGAGGTCTGGACCAGCGCCCACTGGCGGGGGATCGAAGGATAGTGATCTACCTGGTCCACCACGGCGAGGCGGCGGACCCGAGCGTCGACGCGCAGCGGGCGCTGACCGCGGCCGGCCGTGCGGCGGTCGAGCGGCTTGCGCGGGAAGCGGCGGGGCGCGGCGTCGCCCCGGTCGAGATCTGGCACAGCGGCAAGCTGCGGGCGCGCCAGACCGGCGAGGCGTTTCGGCTGGCCTGCAATCCGTTGGCCGCGTTCACGATGGTGCGCGGCCTGCAGCCCGCCGATCCCTCCGACATCCTCGCGGACCGGCTGGCCGGCGAGACGCGCGACCTGCTGCTGGTCGGCCACATGCCCCACATCGCGCGCCTGCTGCGGCGGCTGCTCGGCCGCGTCGGCGAGGACGTGGCGTTTCCCCCGCACGGCGTGGTGGCGCTGGAGCCGGATCCGGGCGGCGACCCCACGCGCTGGCGGGCGGTGTGGCGCCTGTCTCCGTGACGGCGTGAATCAAGTATCAAGCACGATCCGCCCGGGCCTGCGTGACCGCCTCGTTGGCGAGGGCCTGGATCTCGTCCGCCGAGAGGTGCTGGTTGCGTTCCCAGATCGATTCGAGGGTCTCCCAGAAGATTGCCTGCCGGACGGCGCGGTCGACGAATCGCGACAGGTCTCCCTTCCTGCCACCGGTTCTGGCCAGGTAGCTGCGAAGACTGCGGTCGGTTTCATCAGGGACGACCAGGCTCCAGCGGATGCTCATTCTCTGTGAGCATATCAGCATATGCGTTTATGTGCACATGCTGTCGGGGCGAGCGCTGGCGGATGTCGATCAGCGGAGTGCGCGCAGCTTGTCGTCGAGCAGCTCCCACGCCCGCCGCACGTGCCGCTCCTCGGTGCGCACGTGCCCGACCGCCAGGCGGATGGTGAAGCGCCCGTCGAGGCGCGTGTGGGACAGGAATACCTCGCCGGTGGCGTTGACCGCCTCGATCAGCCGCTCGTTCAGCTTGTCCGCTGCGGCATCGCCGGCGGCGTCGCCGGCGCCGCCTGCGGCTGAGGTCCCGCCGTCGGTACCGGCGCCATCCGGTGTGACCGTCGCACCTGCCGGCCTCGCCCGGAAGCAGACGACGCTGAACGGGACCGGCGCGAGCCGCTCGAAGTCGGGACTCTCGTCCACCCAGCCTGCGAACAGCCGGGCGAGGCGCATGTGCTCGGCCAGCCGCTCGCGGATGCCGTCCGACCCGAAGTGGCGCAGGATCGCCCACAGCTTGAGCGATCGGAACCGGCGGCCGAGCTGCACGCCGGTGTCCATCAGGTTGCGGACCTCCACGGCTTCCAGCGTCTGCAGGTAGTCGGGGGTCAGGGAGAACGCATCGCGCAGCGTGTCCATGTGCCGGCAGTAGAACGCGCTGAGATCGAACGGCGTGAACAGCCACTTGTGCGGGTTGACGACGAACGAGTCCGCCCGGTCGCAGCCGGCCAGCACGTCCCGCGTCTCCGGCACCAGGGCCGCGACGCCGGCGTAGGCCGCGTCGACGTGCAGCCAGATGCCCTCGTCCGCGCAGATGTCCGCGATGGGGCCGACCGGGTCGACGCTGGTCGTCGAGGTGGTGCCCACGGTGGCGATCACCGCCAGCGGGGTCACGCCGCGCGCGCGGTCGGCGGCGATGGCCTCGCGCAGCGCCTCGGGCCGCATCCGGAACTCGTCGTCCGCGGGGACATGGGCCAGCGCGTCGTGGCCCAGGCCGAGCGTCATGATCGCCTTGTCTATCGACGAGTGCGCCTGCTCGGAGGCGTAGACGCGCAACGGGCCGATGTCCGAACGGCCCGCCAGCCCCCGCGTGCGGACGTCGGCCACCGCGCCGTGCCGGGCCGCGGCCAGCGCGTGCAGGCTCGAGATGGACGCCGTGTCGTAGATGACGCCCTCGAACGTGTCGGGCAGGCCGAGGAGCTGCCGCAGCCAGCCGAGGGTCACCTCTTCGAGCTCGGTCGCGGCCGGCGACGTCCGCCACAGCATCGCCTGCACGTTCAGGGCGGCGGAGAGGAACTCGGCGAGCACCCCGGCGGCGGCGCCCGAGATGGCGAAGTAGGCGAAGAAGCCGGGGTGGTTCCAGTGCGTGACGCCGGGGAGGATCACGCGCTCGAAGTCGCGGAAGATGGCATCGAAGGGGACGCCCTTGTCGGGCGGTGACGGCGGCAGCGCGTCGCGCACCGCGCCCGGCGTATTCCGGGAGAGGACGGGGTAGCGCTCGGTGTGGTTCAGGTAGTCGGCTATCCAGTCGACGAGGGCGTGGCCGTGGTTGCGGAACGCCTCGGCGTCCATGTCGCCGAGGCGTTCCGGTTCCTTGCCGGCCACGGTGCCGCTACCCGCCGTGTCGTCGGCCACCGTGTCGCGGTCGATCTGGCGCCCGTCAGTTGCCCGCGCCGACGTACTCGAGCGCGAAGTTCTTCAGCGGGACGCTCCGCAGGCCGATCGCTTCTGCCTCGGCGGTTGCGTCCTCCACCGAGTAGCCGTCCTGCTTGACGCGCTTGATCAGCCACATCGCGCCCACCCGATTGGCGGAGCCGCAGTGGATGTAGACGGGCTGATTGGCCGGCTCGCCCACCGTGTCGAGGAACGCCTCGGCGATCTCGGCGGTCGGCGTGCGGAACGGCAGGTGGACGTAGTTGAGGCCCGCCGCCTCGGCCGCCGCGCGGCTGTCGTCGATGTTGGCTCCCTGCTCGCCCGGGGTCCGGAAGTTGACGATGGTGCGGAAGCCCCGTTCCTGCAGCACCGCCAGCGCCTCGACCGGGGTGGCCCCGGCGCAGGCGACGGTGGCGTCGACGCGCGTGTAGTTGCGGACCCCTTCCGGACCCTCTTCCGCCTGGAAGCTCGGCGCCTGGGCGCCGGCCGGAACCGCGCTCCCGGCGAGCAGCAGCGCAGCGGCGAAGACGACGAGAACGACGCTGATTCTTGACTCTTGCATGGTCCCCGATTGTAGCATCGGGGACGCGAAGTGCCCGGCGCCGCGCGATCGCGGCCGGAGGCGGAAGGAGCCGCTCGTGCCAGACGTCGTACATACCAGCCGCATGCGGATAGATCGGGTCAAGGGACCCATCCGCGAGATGTTCCTCGACGGGTTCGACACGCCGATCCGGTTCGGCGTGCACGGGGGCATCAAGAAGTTCTACGGGGTGGAGCCGGACGAGGACGTGCCCGCGACGCTCGACTACATGGTCGGCGCCGTCGGCGGTTGACTGCTCGGCACCCTTGCACGCGCACTGGAGGTGCGCGACATTCCGGCGCCGCCCGACAAGATCACCGCCGCCGTCGAAGGCGACATCGAAGCTATCGACAAGGTGCTGCGCATCACGCGCATCCGCGTCCGCTACGACCTCACGGTCCCGAAGGGGAAGCGCGAGGCGGCCGAGCGGGCCGTCGAGCGGCACCCGACCGGGTGTCCGGCCGCCAACAGCGTGGCCGGCTGCATCGAGCTCGACATCCAGGCGGACATCACCGAGGAGTAGCCGCCGTTGCCCGCGGCGACCACCTGCCTCGTCGAGTGGCGGCCGTGGGGGCGCGCCGCCTTCGACGAGGCGCGCGCCGGGCAGGTCCCCGTGTTGCTGGCTCTGGGACCGGGCTGGTGCCCGGCGGGTGCCGCGATGCTGCGCGGGGCGTATGCCGATACCGGTGTCGCCGATCTGCTGGACGATCGGTTCGTGCCGATCCGGGTGGACGCGGACGAGCACCCCGACGTCGCGGACCGCTACGGTCTCGGCGCCTGGCCGACGACCGCGTTCCTGACCCCGGACGGTCAGGTTCTGGGCGGGGAGACCTACGCGACGGCGGAGAGGATGCGGGACCTGCTCCCGCGCGTCGCCGACGCGTTCGAGCAGCAGCGGGACGCGATCGCCGCGCGCGGCGCAGCGTCTGCCGCGCAACCGGCCGTTCCGGCGGCCGCCGCCCCGGATCCCGACGTCGACGCCTGGCTCGGAGACCGCCTGCTGGCGCAGTTCGACGACGAGCACGGCGGCTTCGGCGACGGGGTCAAGCGGGTCCACGGCGCCGCCCTCGAGCTGGCGTGGCGCCGGGCCGGGGACGGTGACGAAGCGTTCGGCGCGGTGTTCGAACGCACGCTCCGGGCCATGGTCCGGGGCGGGCTCTACGACGAGCTCGACGGCGGCGTGTTCCGCTACTGCGCGCGCCGCGACTGGACCGCGCCGGCGACCGAGAAGCTGCTCGCGGTCAACGCCGACGCGCTCCGCCTCTTCCTGCTGCCCGACGACGACGGCTGCCTCGATCGGGCCATCGGCGTGGTCGGCTACGTGCGGCGCACGCTGGCCGACCCGGCGCCGGACCATCCCGGGTTCTTCGCCAGCCAGCGAGGCGACCCCGACTACTACCGGCCGCGGGCGGCGGCGGATGCACCCGCGGCCGGGCCGCCCGCCGTCGACCGTGCCGTCTACGCCGACGGCACCGCCCTGATGGCCCGTGCGTTCGCCGCCGCGTCGGAGACGCTGCGCGACTCGTCGCTGCTGGAGTTCGCCGTCGACGCGATGGAGCACGTCGTGGCGGGGACCTACGAGCGCGGCGGCGGGATCGCCCACCGGTCCGGCTCCCGCACCGGCGTCCGGGGCCTGCTCTCCGACCAGGTCCGGGCCGCCGCGGCGCTGCTCGATCTCCACGCGCTGACCGACCGCGAGGTCTATCTCGACATGGCCCAGGAGCTGATGCACTTCGCCATCCAGCATCTGTGGGACCCGAGCGGAGGCGGCGGTTTCCTCGACCGCGTCCACGGCCCGGAGGACATCGGTCTGCTGCGGGAGCCGCTGCAACCGTTCGCCGTCAATTGCGAGGCGGCGCGCGTGCTTCTGCGATTGGCGACCATCACGGCCGACCCCGCGTTTCGGGATCGCGCCGTCGCCACCCTCGCCGCGCAGACGGCGGCCGCCCGCGCGCACGGGGTCGACGCGGCGCCGTACGCGCTGGCCATGCGCGATCTGCTCGATGTCGACTGAGCGACCGCTGCCCATGCGGTCGGTATAGAGTTGGAACAGGAGGGGGCCGATGGACGACGAGCGCATCGCGCGGCAGGCCGTCACGGAAGGAACCCGACACGCCGTCTGGAGCGAGATGCTGGACGCTGCTCGTATGGCCCGGTATGCGGAGAAGATGGAGTCGCGCTTCCGTAACCGTCACAGCGCTGTGCGCTTTGGCTTGCTGCTTTCCGCAACGGGTAGCGTCGCGACGGTCCTGAACATGCTGCCCGAGCAGTGGCAGATGATTCCCAACCTGGGCATCGCCGTTCTGGTCACATGGGACTTCATGTCGGACTACGGCACCAAGATCGCTGTGCTCAACTCCGCCAAGAGGGAATGCCAGGACCTGGAGACCGAGTGGCGGCAGCTCTGGCTGGACGTCGACTCTGCAGCGGTCACCGACTCCGATATCCGGGAACGGAACAAGGAGCTCTCCAGGAGACTTGGGCGGGCGACCATCCCCATGGACGTTCATGTGAAGGTCAGCGAGAAGATCAACGTGGCCACCACCGCCGACGCCTACAGAGTGACAGAGGATCGATATGCCACGAGGTGACACGGATCGCACCGGCGGGCCGACACGCCCACCGACTCCCCCACCTCCACCGCCTCCTCCTCCGCCAAGATAGAGCCGCGCACGACCAGGCGGGAGCTTCGCCGACGCGGCGTGAGTCTCCCCGGACCCCCGCAATCGCCGTGCTAGACTTCCCGCGCCAGAGGAACCCTTGCCGTCCAACTCTCCGATTGTCCCCGCGCTGGAGCGGGTCGCGACCCGTCTGCGCATGGCGTCCGTGCGCGCCACGAGTGCGGCTGGCAGCGGCCATCCGTCGAGCTGCTGCTCCGCGGCCGACATCGTCGCCGCCCTGTTCTTCGGGCACATGCGCTTCGACCCCCGGAACCCGCAAGACGACGACAACGACCGCTTCGTCCTGTCGAAAGGGCACGCCGCACCGCTGCTGTATGCCGCCTGGGCGGAGGCGGGCTTCGTGCCGCCCGACGACCTGCTGAAGCTGCGGCGCATCGACAGCGATCTCGAAGGGCACCCGACGCCGCGCCTGCCGTTCGTCGACGTGGCGACCGGTTCGCTCGGACAGGGCATCTGCGCCGCCGTCGGCATCGCGCTCAACGCCCGCCGCATCGGCTCGGACTATCGCACCTACGTGCTCATCGGCGACGGCGAGTCGGCGGAGGGCTCGGTGTGGGAGGCCGCGCAGGTCGCGGACCGCTACCGGCTCGACAACCTGTGCGGCATCATCGACGTCAACGGCTTCGGCCAGAGCCGGGCGACGCAGTGGGGCCACGACATGGCGGCCTACCGGGAGCGATGGAAGGCCTTCGGCTGGCACGCCGTCGTCGTCGACGGCCACGACGTCGGGGCCATCGTGGCGGCGCTGGAAGAAGCACGCGGGACGACGGGGCGGCCGACGATGATTCTCGCCCGTACCGTCAAGGGCAAGGGCGTGTCGCTGATCGAGGGGAAGGACGGCTGGCACGGCAAGCCGATCGAGCCCGGTGCGCATCTCGACGCCGCGCTCGACGAATTGAACGGTCGGCTCGGGCCGGAAACTGCGCTCCCAGCGATCCCGCTCCCTCCCGCGCGCTCGGGGGCTGCACCGGCGCAGTCACCCGCCGGTCCGGCGCGGCTTCCGTCGCCGCCGGCGTACGAACCGGGGAGCCAGGTGGCGACGCGGACCGCCTATGGCGACGCGCTGGCCGCCCTCGGCGCGGTGGACTCCCGCATCGTGGCGCTGGACGCGGACGTCGGCAACTCCACGTTCAGCCAGACGTTCGAGAATGTGCACCCCGACCGGTTCGTCGAGACCTACATCGCCGAGCAGGCCATGGTCGGCGCCGCCATGGGGCTGGCCAGCCGCGGCGCCATCCCGTTCCCATCGACGTTCGCCGCCTTCCTGACGCGGGCGTCCGACTTCGTGCGGATGGCGGGCATCGGCGGGATGAACATCAAGCTCGCGGGATCGCACGCGGGAATTTCCATCGGCGAGGACGGGCCCTCCCAGATGGCGCTGGAGGATCTCGCAATGATGCGCGCCGTGCCCGGCTGCGCCGTTCTCTACCCGTGCGACGCCGTGAGCGCCGCGCGCCTGGTCGAGGCGGCGGCCGGCCGTGACGGCATGGTCTACATCCGGACCTCCCGGCCGAAGACCCCGGTCATCTACGGCCCGGACGACGAGTTCCCGATCGGCGGGTCGAAGGCGTTGCGCGAGTCGCCGGACGACGCCGCGACGGTGGTGGCGGCCGGGGTTACCCTCTTCGAGGCGTTGCGGGCGCACGACGCGCTGGCCGCCGAGGGCATCGCGCTGCGCGTCATCGACGCCTACTCGGTGCAGCCTGTCGATCGCCGCGCGCTGGTCGACGCCGCGCGCCGCACGGGCGATCGGCTGATCACCGTCGAGGACCACTACGCAGCGGGCGGTCTGGGCGACGCCGTGAGCGAGGCGGTGGCCCCCGACGGCATCGTGGTGGAGCGCCTCGCCGTCCGCGAAGTTCCGCGCAGCGGCCGGCCCGGCGAGCTCCTCGAGCGCTTCGGGATCTCCGCCTCCTGCATCGCCGCCGCCGTGCGCCGTCAAGTCGGCAACCGGGCGGGAACCGCGGCGGCCGGTCGAGCGTAGGCGGGTACGGCGCCGACAGCCTCGGGCAACCCTGGCGCGGCGGCATTGCGTCAGGCAGTGGATCCCGGTCATGATCCAGTCTCGTCATCGCTCGTACGAGTTCAGGTACAACGACGCTAGACGTTGAAGCGTCGATGCAGGGAGTCAAGAAAATGAAGTTGCGATCCCGTCGTCCGTCGATCCGGAGCGGTCGGGTTACCCTGATGGCGGTAGCTGCGATGGTTGGAATCAACATGCTCGGCGCCGACGTGGCGATGCGGGCCCAGTCGCAGGATGCGCTGGGGCACGGCTACAGCCGGCCGGCCCGGAGTCCGCACAGCAGCCGGTCCGAGGTCATCGCCCCGCACGGGATGGTGGCGGCCAGCCAGCCGCTGGCGGCGCAGGTGGGCATCGATATCCTCAAGGCGGGCGGCAACGCGATCGACGCGGCGGTGGCCGTCAACGCCGTCCTCGGGCTGGTCGAGCCGCACATGAACGGGGTCGGCGGCGACCTGTTCGCCATCCTCTGGGACGCCGAGACCGAGCAGCTCTACGCCCTGAACGCCACCGGCCGCGCGCCGTACGAGATCAACCGCGAGACGCTGGTCCGGCAGGGCTACACGCGGATGCCGGGCAAGGGTCCGCTGACGTGGACCGTGCCGGGCGCGGTCGACGGCTGGCACGAGCTGCTGGAGCGCTTCGGGACGCTGGAGTTCGCCGACGTGCTGGCGCCGGCCATCGCCTACGCCCGCGGCGGCTTCCCGGTGAGCGAGATCATCCAGCGGCAGTGGGCCGGCTCGGCCATCGCGCTGGCGCAGTGGCCCGACTCGGCGGCCACCTACCTGCCCGACGGTCGTCCGCCGCGCGTCGGCGAGGTCTTCAAGAACCCGAACCTCGCCGCCACCTACGAGGCCATTGCGCAGGGCGGCCGCGACGCGTTCTACAAGGGCGACATCGCGCGGCGCATCGTGGCGTTCAGCGAGGGGAACGGCGGCTACTTCACGATGGCCGACTTCGAGGACCACTCGTCGGTCTGGGTCGAGCCGGTCAGCACCAGCTACCGCGGCTACGACGTCTGGGAGGTCCCGCCGAACAGTTCCGGCATCCTCGCCCTGATGATCCTCAACCTGATGGAGGGTTACGACGTCGCCGCCCTCGGCCACAACTCGGCCGACGCCGTCCACCTCTACGCCGAGGCGAAGAAGCTGGTCTGGGCCGACCGCAACACCTACGTGGCGGACGCCGACGCCAACGAGCTGCCGACGCTGCCGCTCATCACGAAGTCCTACGCCGACGCGCGCCGCCGGCTCATCGATCCCGAGCGCGCCGGGCTCGACACGACGCCGGGGCAGCCCTTCGACCACAGCGACACCGTCTACCTCACGGTGGTGGACAAGGACCGCAACGCCATCTCGCTCATCGAGAGCATCTTCGGCGGTTTCGGCTCCGACGTGGTCCCCGGCGACCTCGGCTTCGCGCTCCAGAACCGCGGCTCCGGCTTCTCGCTCGAAGAGGGGCACCTGAACTCGCTCGAGCCGCACAAGCGGTCGCTGCACACCAATATGCCCGCGTTCGTCACCAAGGACGGCAAGCCCTTCATGTCGTTCGGCGTCATGGGCGGCTCGATGCAGCCGCAGGGCCACTGGCAGGTGCTGTCGAACATCATCGACTTCGGCATGAACCTGCAGGAGGCGGGCGACGCCGCGCGCGTGCGCCACAGCCCCAGCCTGCGCCCCGGCGGCACCGTGGCCGTCGAGCCGGGCGTCTCCGACGAGGTCATCGCCGAGCTCCGGCGCCGCGGCCACCACGTCGAGCGCCAGGGCGGCGGCGGCATGGGCGGCTACCAGGCGATCATGATCCACCCGGAGACGGGGATGCTGCACGGGGGGACGGACCCGCGGAAGGACGGGCAGGTCATCGGATACTGAGCCCGTGATTCACATCGTCTCTCTGATTGACCGCCGCCGCCGGAAGGGAGAACACCTTCGGGTGGGGGCGGTCAGATACCCGCCCCGCGGAAAGCGCAAGGAGGAGATCGACGAATACGACGTGCGGCTGCCCGAGCTGGCGCCGAGCAGTGAGTTGCTGAAGAAGTTCAACGATGACGCTATTTCCTGGGAGCGATTCGTCGGGCGCTATCGCTCGGAGATGAACAAGCCGGAGCGCAAGTACCTGATTCCCCTTTTCGCGGCGCTCTCGAAGGTGACGAATCTGTCCATCGGCTGTTACTGTCAGGACCAGACGCGATGCCACATGTCGGTTTTGCGCGAGCTTCTGGACGATGCCGGGGCCGACTTGGCGTAGTCCCTACAAGAGTCGATGCACCCGAAGTCCGCGAAGGAACTGGATGCCAAATGGAGGAGTCGCCCGTGGTACCACAGGCCCTCCGGCGGGCCGGGAGGGCTACCGAATTCCCGCGATGACCTGAACCTCCGGTTGCGCCGCGCCCTGAGCTGGCTTGAGCGCGCCGAGAAGGAGTATGAAACTGAAGAAGATCTGGACGCTGCGTTCATCTTCCATTGGATAGCCTTCAACGCCCTATATGAGCAGTTCGGTACATCGTCGATCTACAGGGACAAGAAAGAGGATGAAAAACGGCGCGAATATGTTGGCAGGATAGTCGCCATCCAGAACTCGAAGAGCACGATCAACTCCATTGTCTGGTCGGTGCTTCGGGACGAGATCCAGAAGATGCTGGAGAATAGATTCGTGTACGCTCCGTACTGGAGCCATCGCAACAACCCGGCAGAGGCTCGAAACTGGAAGCTACGGTTCGATAGGGATCGTAAACGAGCGCTGCAGGCGCTCTCGGAGAAACGGACCGGAGACGTCCTCTGCGAGCTATTCTACCGCCTGAACACGCTACGCAATCAACTGCTTCACGGCGGTGCGACCTGGAAGGGCCGGGTCAACCGAAATCAAGTAGAGCCAGGTGCGAGAATCATGGCACTGCTGGTGCCCAACTTCATCGACGTGATGATCGAGCAGCCGAATGCCGGCTGGGGCAGTCCGCGCTATCCGGTGGTTCGGGAGGGAGCCCCCTTGTCGGGATGGACAGGCACCGGCTGACCCGGTTCAACGAGCTTCAGAATCCCAACGTTCGCGCCCGGTCTGTGCGCGGCAAATACTCGCTACAATCTCAGCAGATCATGCGGAGAATGTACATCCACGAGCAGCCCGACTGGCCGCGCCTGTGCTGGGACCGCGAGGCCATAGTCGACGCGTTGGCGAACGTGCGGCACCGGCAGGGTCGTCTCATCGGCCGCATGGAAGCCCTCGGCTTCGATCTCCGGCGCGAGGCGGTGCTCGGAACGCTGGTCGAGGACGTCGTCAAGAGCAGCGACATCGAGGGAGAGAAGCTCGACGCGGGGCAGGTCCGATCGTCGGTCGCACGGCGGCTCGGCATGGACGTCGGCGGCACCGGGCAGGCGGACCGCGCCGTCGACGGCGTCGTCGAGATGATGCTCGACGCGACAAGGCGCTTCGACCAGCCGCTCACCGCGGAGCGGCTCTGCGACTGGCAGGCGTCGCTGTTTCCCACCGGCCGCAGCGGCATGAGGCGGATCACGGTCGGCGCCTGGCGCAGCAGTCAGTCCAACCCTATGCAGGTGGTTTCCGGCCCGGCCGGCCGGGAGCGTGTGCACTTCGAGGCCCCGCCCGCGGCCAGACTCGATGCTGAGATGAGAGCGTTCCTGGACTGGTTCGAGGCACCGCCGGAGACCGACCCGGTGCTCAGAGCCGGTCTGGCCCATCTTCGGTTCGTCACCATCCATCCGTTCGACGATGGCAACGGGCGCATCGCCCGTGCGGTCGCCGACATGGCGCTGGCCCGCTCGGAGCACAGCTCCCAGCGCTTCTACAGCATGTCGTCGCAAATCCGAGCGGAGCGCAACGACTACTACGACATCCTCGAGCAGACGCAACGGGGTACGACCGACCTCACCGACTGGATGGACTGGTTCCTGTCTTGCCTCGGCCGCGCCATCGACAATGCAAGAACGGCACTGGCCGGCGTGCTGGCCAAAGCTCGTTTCTGGGAACGCGCTGACGGTCTCGCGCTGAGCGAGCGCCAGCGGCTTGTTCTGAACCGTTTACTGGAGGGCTTCGAGGGCAAGCTCACGACGACGAAGTGGGCGAGGCTCGCGAAGTGCTCCCAGGACACGGCCCTGCGGGACGTCGCCTTCCTGATCGACCACGGTCTCCTCGTCCGCAATCCCGGCGGGGGGCGCAGCACGAGCTACCGACTCGTGGAGGCGTGAGAGCTACCGACTCGTGGAGGGGTGAACGTCAGCCGGGCTGCGTATGCAATCAGCCGTCGGGGACTGTTGTCCCCGGTGGGCCGAACCAGTCTTCCAATCTCAAATTGTCGTAGTCACCGAAGTCGCGGGTGTTGCGGGTGACCAGGGTCAAGTCGTTGGTCGCTGCAATCGCGGCGATCTGGCCATCGACGTACGGGGGCGTCCGGCCGCGGGCGGTCAGCCGCGCGCGTTCTTCGGCGTGCCACCGGGCCGCTTCGAGATCGTACGGGAGGATCGGCAGCGGGTGGCGCAAGACCTGCTCCAGGTAACGAGTCAGTTGCCGCTTGCGCGCTCCGACCGGCATCCGCGCCAACCCGTACTCCATCTCGTGCAGGATCGGAACCGCGGCGCACACTTCGTGCCGATGAGCGCGCAAGCGTAGACGGACGCCGGCGTCCGGGTGCGGACGTGAGGGCTCGGAGAGTACGTTCGTATCCAGCAGGTACTTCAGTCCGGCCATGAGAATTCCCGCGGCGGACGCCGGTCACGCCACCCGTCCACTTCATCCGGGGTCAACTCCGGCCAGTCGAAACCCGCCTGCGCGCGCCAGTCTTCGACCGCCTGCCAGAAATCCTTCTTCGGCTCTCCCGATGACAGGCGCTCGTACTCGCCCCTGGAAACGAGGACGGCGACGGGCTTTCCGTGCCGGGTAATGTGCACGGGTTCTCCGTCCTCGGCTTTGTGGATCAACCGGGTCAACGTGTTTCGCGCCTTGGCGATGGATACGGTGGACATGGTCCGTTCATGCTTGAATGGCTACAGATATGGCCATTCTACGCGAATGTGCCGGTACATGCCAAGGCAACTGGTCAGACGCCCGCGACCTCCCACGACGCGCCTGAATCGCTGCCTCCCATCCACAACGCAGCGAATGCGAAGTTGTGGCGAAGGTAAACAGCCAAAGGATTCGCGCCCGGAGCGGCGAGAGCCGCGTAGCGCCTGAATCGCTGCCTCCCATCCACAACGCAGCGAATGCGAAGTTGTGGCTGGGAGGCAGGGATTCGAACCCCGATTCCACGGTCCAGAGCCGCGTGTCCTACCGTTGAACGACCTCCCAGCAAGAAGGCGCAGGTGGGATCAACTACATAGTATAGCAGGGCTTCGACGACGACGGGCCGCGAGACGCCGGCAGGGGCAGGGCGGTCGATCAGGACCCGCGCGCCGCGAGCTCGATCTCCGCCGCCAGGCTCGCGGTCACCCCGTCTCCACGGAACGTGCCGGTCACCGGGGCGGCGTCCCGGGGATTGGCGGCGGCGGCGACGGTCACATGCCGGTCCGCCACGGCCAGCCCCTGGCTGGGGTCGTAGCCGCGCCAGCCCCCGCCGCGCAGGAAGACCTCGCCCCAGGCGTGCAGCTCGGTCGAGTCCGCCTTCTCGCTGTGGGCGTAGCCGCTGGCGAAGCGCGCCGCGAGTCCCACGGCCCGGCAGCAGGCCACGAAGAGCACGGCCAGATCGCGGCAGGCGCCCCGTCCGGACGCGATTGTCGCCTCGGGAGCGAGCGGGGGACCTTCCGCACGCGTTTCCCGGCCGAACGCCGCCCGGATGCGCCGGGCGAGGACCAGGGGGAAGCGCGCCGGGTCACGCTGCGACTCGCTGGCTGCGGCGAGGGCCATCTCGCGCACGGCGGGATGGGCGGCGTCCGGCGAGCGGCGGTACAGCGCGAGCCGGTCGCGGAACTCGGGCGCGTAGGCGTAGGGCAGCGGCCGGTCCGGTTCGGTGACGAGGAATCGAAACGGGTTGTCGAGCAGGGTATCGACGACGGCGTGCGTGCGAATCGTCAGTCGCGGCCACCGGCCCTCGAACCACGCGCGCGTGACGACGTTGCCCTCCGGATCGAGGTTGTCGGTGCGCACGGCCGGCTCGGGATCGATCTCCAGCGCGAAGTCGACGAGCCGGACCGCGCCGTCGGCCCGCGGCCGCAGCCGGATGACGTGCGGTTCCAGGTAGACGGGGGCGTCGAAGGCGTACGACGTTCGATGGCGGACGGTGATTCTCACGAGACGTGGGAGACCGGCGCCGGCGGGGCAGTCTCGATCTCGTCGTAGGCGCGGTCGAGCAACTCCCCCGGCGTCTCTTCTATCGCGCGCCGGATGCGCTCGCCCCACCAGCGCGAGAGCTGTTCAAGGTCCTGTTTCTGGAAGCGGCGCTCGATGATCCGGAAGGAGTTTCGCCGGTACAGGACCACGTCGATGGGGAAATCGACGTCGGCGGCGCTGATTCGCGTCGAGTCGAAGGAGAGGCAGGCGACCTTGAACGCATGCCGCATCGAGTCCTCCGCCCGGAGCGTGCGGTCGAGGATCGGCTTGCCGTAGCCGACGGATCCGATGACGTGGTAGGGGGTCAGGCGCCCGGTGTCGACCCAGTTCCCTTCCGGATAGAGCAGGTAGAGCTTCTGCCGCGCGTCGCGCTCCATCTGCCCGCCGATCAGGGTGTGGATGTTGAAGGGAATGCCGCTCTCGTGCAGCGCCGCCTTGTCCTCGTGGGCCACGGCCCGCACCTGCTCGGCCAGCAGGTTGACGGCCTGGTAGAGGCGCTCGAACGGCTCGTCGCGGCTGGCGCGCTCGGCGAGCCGATCCTCGAAATAGGTCAGGGTCTTGTCCCGCAGCGACCGCAGTCCGGAGGTCATGACGAAGAAGGTGCCCCGCGGCGGCGAGTACACGTTCACCTTCCGCAGCGTGGTCACCTCGCGGCCCGACGTGATGAGGGTGTCGGACAGGCCGACGATGCCGTCCTCGACGTTCATCGCGACGCAGTAGGTCATCGCAGCGATTCTCCCCGCCAGCGTTGCGCGAAGAAAGTGTGCGTGATCTCCTTGCCGACGCCGTTGAGCTTGCCCTGAATCGCGTCGAGGAAATCGTGCAGGCCCGAACGAACAACGTCCACGATGTCAGTATAGTCGAGCGCCGCGACGAGGCGGCCGAGCGCGATCGACCGTCAGTCGGCGAGCCGCTCCTCGATCAGCGCGACACCGCCGAGCCGGGTCATCTGCGCGCGGATCCAGGCCTGCCGCCGCCGCACGCTCGGCGACGGATCGTCGGCCCGCCACCGGGACGGCAAGGGCAGGACCGCCGCCAGCAGCGCGGCCTCGTCCGCGTTCAGCTCCGCCGGGCGCTTGTCGAAGAACCGTTCGCTGGCCGCCGTGATGCCGAAAACGCCCGTCCCGAACTCGGCGACGTTCAGGTACACCTCCACGATCCGGCGCTTGCTCCAGCAGAGCTCGATGAGCACCGTGAGATAGGCTTCCAGTCCCTTCCGGAACAGGCTGCGCCCCGGCCACAGGAACAGGTTCTTGGCGGTCTGCTGGGAGATCGTGCTCGCGCCGCGCAGCCGCTCGCCCTGCAGCGCGTCCCCCAGCGCCATGCGTATGGCTTCGACGTCGAAGCCGTTGTGATCCGGGAACTTCTGATCCTCGGAGGCGATGACGGCCAGGGCGGCGTGCGGCGCGATCCCCTCCCAGCTCGTCCAGCGGTAGGGCATGCGCGCCGGGTCTCCACGCTCCGCCGCGGCGAGCGCGTCCCGCACCATGAACGCGGTGGTCGGAGGCGGCGCCCAGCGCAGGACGAGGACCACCGCGAGCGACGCGCCGAGAGCGGCGGTGACGAGTAGCAGGCAGGCGCGCCGGAGGCGCGCGAACCAGGACCGGCGGCGGGTCGGGCGGGTGGCCCTGCCCCGCCGCGCCGGGCGTGCGGCCCGCCGGCGCGGGGGGCCGCCTTTTCGCCGGGGTTGCGTCTCCGTCGGTGGAATCGTCATGGACCGGCCGGGGCTCCTCCCGCCGGGAGCACCGATGGTCTATGTTACCCGCGGAAACGGGGGCGTCGCGGTCTCGTGTTGCGACGGTCGCCGGTTCCCGGTCAAGATCGGATCACTTCGGCATGCCCTTCGAGTCCGCCCGTTTCCTCCTCTTCCTGCTCTCCGCGTTGACCGTCTTCTGGGCGCTCCGCCGGTCGCGGCAGGCGCAGAAGCTGCTGCTGATCGCCGCGAGCGTCTGGTTCTACGGAAGCTACGGCTGGGAGTTCGTGGCGTTGCTCGGCCTCTCCGTCGCCGGCAATCACTTGGCGGCCGGCCTCGTCGCCGCGAGCGCGGGGCCGGGGCGCGGGCGCTGGCTCGCCGCCGGAGTGACGGCGAATCTCCTGCTGCTGGCGTGGTTCAAGTACTACGTCTTCTTCGCGGAGACGTTCAACGATGCGCTCTTCGCGCTGGGCGCCGGCGCGCAACTGCAGGTGCCGCAGATCGTCCTGCCGATCGGCATCTCGTTCTACACCTTCCAGGCCATCGCCTACCTGATCGAGGTGCACCGGGAGTCGGGCCCGAAGGCGAAGAGCCTGGTCGATTTCGCCGTGTTCATGGCGTTCTTTCCCCAGTTGCTGATCGGCCCCATATGCCGGGGACGCGATCTGCTGCCGCAGATCGAGAGGCCGGCTCCCGCCCGGATCGAGCAGTTCCCGCTCGCCGTCTCGTTGATCCTGTCGGGTCTCTTCAAGCGGATGGTGATCGCTTCGCTCCTGTTCAGCTTCGGGGTCAGCCGGATCTTCGACGCGCCCGAGAACTACACGGCCGCCGCGCTGTGGATGGCGGTGTTCGGATACACGGTGCAGATCTACTGCGATTTCTCGGGCTACGTTGACCTGGTGCGCGGCTGCGCGCTGCTGTTCGGCTTCCGGATTCCCGACAACTTCAACAATCCCTACTCGGCGGCCAGCGTCGGCGACTACTGGCGGCGCTGGCACATGACCTTCAGCTCGTGGCTGCGGGACTTCATCTACTTCCCGCTCGGCGGCTCCCGCCGCCGGCGCGGACGCGTCCTCTTCAACCTGTTCGCGACCATGGTCTTCTGCGGTCTCTGGCACGGGGCGACCTGGGGCTACGTCATCTGGGGCGCGTGCCACGGTCTCGCGCTGGTGCTCTACAAGTACCGGCTCGACGAGCACCGCGCGCGCGGTGAAGACGTGCAGCGCCGGTTGACGGCGACGGAGTGGCTGCGGGGCTGGGCGTGGACCATGCTCGTCGTCAGCCTGTCGCGCGTCTTCTTCGTGTGCACCGATCTGGCGGTTGCGGTCACGTTCCTGTCGCGGATGTTCACCCCGGGGCTCGCGGGTGAGGGCTTCGCCCTCCTGTTGCTGCCCGTGACGCTGGCGGGCCTGGGCCTCAACTTCGCCGGAGATGCGATGCGGGATCGGTTCGTGCGGTGGAGCGGGGCGCTGCCGCTGGCGCTGCGCTGGGCGTTCTGGCTGGCGATGTTCTATCTTCTGCTTGCCGTGCGGCCCTTCGGCGTGCTTCCCAACACCTACTTCCGCTTTTGATCTCCCGAGCCGCCGGACGCCCGATATCGGTGCACGGTGACCGGCCGTGAACCGCGGCCGGCTCGGGGACGCGGCTGCGTGACATCGCACAGGCGACTCGGTACAATGCCTTTCGATACGTCTTCTTGCGCCGATTCATGGAGGGAAGCCGCCTGACTCTCCGCGCTCGACTGTCCACCTTCGTCCGCATCGGGAGAGCCGATCCGACGTCCCACGCCGGCTCCCGGTCGCCGCGCCCCGCCACGTCGCATTCGCCCTGGGTCGTGTTGCTGCTCTGTTGGAGCCTGGCGCTCGGGCTGGGCGCGCATGTCGGGCGCGAGCTGCGCCTCGAGACCGAGCGCGACGTCGCACTCGGCGACCGGGCGCCCTGGCAGGCCGCGGCCGCGGGCGTGCTGGCCGGGGTCGGCGAGTTGACGGGGGTGGCGGAGTTGCGCGCCGTGCTGCACGAGCCGATGCGTGCGTTCTACGAAACCGCGTTCACGGTGGGCGGCCGGTCGCCCCAGCTTCCTGCCGCGGCCGGGGAAGCGGAGCCCGAGATCGTCGATTCGGAGCCGGTGGAGCCCGAGGCCGCCGTTCCGGCGCCGCGGCGCGTGATGATCGTCGGGGCGTCGTCGATTCAATTCGGTCTGGGACGTTCGCTCGAGCGGTGGATCGAGCGGTTCGAGGGTGTGACCGTGAAGCGGTACGGGCTCCACTCCACGGGGCTGGCGCGTCCGGACTACTTCGACTGGCACGCGAAGGCGCGGGAGATGAAGGACGAGTTCCAGCCGGATCTCGTGATCGCGCAGTTCGGCGGCAACGACGGTCAGGGGTTGACGGATCGGGACACCGGCGGAGCGGTCGCGCCCCTGTTCACCGACACGTGGGATGCAGTCTATGGCGCCCGCGTGGAGACGTTCGTGGAGATCTTCGCCGAGGACGAGGTGCCCGTCGTCATCCTCGGCATGCCGGCGATGAAGAGCGCCTACCACCAGCGGAAGATGGCCCGGATCAACGAGGTCACGGAAGCCGCGTGCGCGCGGGCGGGAGCCTGGTTCGTCGATACCTTCGCCATGACGGCGGACGCCGACGGGAACTACGTCGCGCGCGCCGAGGTGGAGGGCAGGCTGCGGGTGATCCGCGCGAGCGACGGCATGCACCTCAACAGCTACGGCGCGGAGCTGGTGACCGCCGGGATCCTGGACGTGCTCGGCGACTGGTTCGCCTTCACGCTGCCGGAGGCGCCGGCGCATGCGGTCCGGGACGCGCTGCCCGGGGACGGGCGCGGTCTGCGCGCGGAGCCGAGCGGCGGCCGGGACGCGGGGGTGATCGCGGACGGTGCGGACTCCGCGGATCTCGGCCGGCCGGGCAGTCCGGCCGTCGAGACGGAGCTTGGCCTGAACCGGCGCACGCGGCGGCTGATTCAGCGGGGGCTGCTGGCCGAGGGTTTCGATCCCGGCCCGGCGGATGGGCTGTTCGGACCTCGCACGCGCGCGGCGCTGCGGGCGTGGCAGTCGGCGCGGGGGGCCGCTGCGACGGGCTATCTGAACGGCGAGATCGAGGCGGCGCTGCGGGCGGCGGCTCCGGGACGGTGACCCCGCCGGGATTCTGCGCCGCAGAAGTTTCGCGCCGGCGAGACTTCCAACGCGACCGCAAGGCCGCGCCCGCCCGTGGGCGGTTCGGGTCCGTTCCTGCACCGGCATTCCCGAGGCCGGCGGTCGGTCTTCTTTTCGAGCGGCGACGTGCAGGCCGGTACGTGATGTCGAGGGTGCTGAGCGTGCTCCTCGCCGTTGCGGTGATGGCGGCGAGCGGCTGCAGCGCCAGGTCCTCCTCCGGTGTGCCGGCCGCCGTTGCGGACGCCCAGACCGCGGTGCGTGTCAAGACGGCGCTCGTCAACCACGAATCGCTCGGTACGCTGCCCATAGATGTCCAGGTGCGCAGCGGCGTGGTGACCCTCGACGGCACCGTGCGTTCCACGGACGACGTGGAGAGTGCGCGGACGCTGGCGCTCGGAGTGGCCGGGGTGGCCCGGGTCGAGTCGAGGCTGCAGATAGGCGATCCCGATTCCTTGCCGCCTGCGGGGAACCTCCCGTCCGGCTCGCGGCATGCGCCGCCGTCCGCCGGGGGCGCCTCGACGGTCCAGGGGAACAGGCGGCCGGTCTCGGGGAGCCCGCGGTTGCCGGCGCTGGCCCCGCGTCCCGAGGAGGGTCCGTTGCGCCTCGTCGGCCTCGGCGCCTCGGTGCGCGTCACGCGCCCGTCGGAGGCGACCCTGGGCGGCGCGCTGGCCGTGGGCCCGCTGCTGCGCCTGCGTCCGCGGAACGGCATGGGGCCGGCGATCGCGTTCAACTGGACGAACACGGAGATCGAGACCGGCCCCGCGGGGCGGCCGGGCCTGGCCGCGATACAGTTGCGGCCGGTGATGGCCGGCGTCGAGTACGGCGTTGTACGAGGAAGGCTGGCGGTCGGCGCCTCGGCCGTGGGCGGCTACTCGTTCAACCGGCTGGCCGTCGACACGGCGCGGGCAGGTCAGGGCCGGGCCATCGCCGTCGGCAACAGCTTCGCGTGGCGCCCCGGGGCGGTCCTCTGGGCGGACGTCACGCCGCGGGTCGGCATCAACGTGTTCGGCGGGTACCTGTTCGCGAGGCCGAAGGTGACTTTCGCGAGCGATGCGTCGATCGCCACCGAGCGGGTGAACGCGGGCTCGGTCGTCGTGAGCGTGGGTGTCGCGTACTGGATCTTCTGAGGAGTCTCGATGCCCGGCTTCTTGCGTACGGTCGTCGTGACGCGTCTGGCCAGCGGGGGGCGCGCCATGATCTTCGCCGGCCGGGCGCTGCGCGAGATTTTCCGGCCGCCGTTCGAGTTTCAGGAGACCGCGCGGCAGGTGTACGAGCTCGGCTGGCGCTCGCTGCCGCTGATCGCCGCCGCGGGCTACGCGGTGGGCATCGTGATGTCGATGCACACGCGGGCGTCGCTCGAGCGGTTCGGCGCCGAGGCGCTGGTCCCCGCGGTGCTCGCCCTCGCCCTGGTGCGCGAGACCGGACCGCTCGTGGTCGGGCTGCTCGTCTCCGGGCGGGTCGGGGCGGGTGTCGGTGCGGAGCTGGGCGCCATGAAGGTGACCGAGCAGATCGACGCGCTGGAGGCGGTGGCCGTCGATTCGTTCAAGTTCCTGGTCGTCACGCGCGTCGTCGCCTGCATGATCGCCATGCCCATCCTGACCGCGGTCATGAACATCACGGGCATCATCGGCGGCTGGACGGCGGAATCGGCGGTCTCCGGCATGCCCTTCGAGACCTACTTCCGGGCCGCCTTCTCGCTCGTCCAGTTCACCGACTACGTGCCCGGCACGCTGAAGACGATGGTGTTCGGCTTCATCATCGCGGTCACCGCGTCCTATCTCGGCGTACACACTTCCGGCGGCACGCAGGGGGTTGGCTACGCGGCGACGCGCAGCGTGGTCACCGCGTCGATCCTGATGATCGCGGCCAACGTGGTGCTGGTCCGCCTGATCTTCTTCATCTTTCCGGAGACCGCGGAGTGACGGAGCCGCCCGCCGCCATCCGGCTCGACCGCGTATCGAAGGCGTTCGGCTCGTTTCGCGTGCTCGACGACGTGTCGCTCCGCATGCCGCGCGGCCGGGCTACCGTCGTGCTCGGCCGGAGCGGGACCGGGAAGAGCGTGACGCTGCGGCACATCGTCGGTCTGCTGCAGCCGGACGCGGGCCGTGTCTTCGTGGACGACGCGGAGGTCACCGCGCTGTCCCCGTCGGCGCTGGCCGCGGTGCGCCAGCGAATCGGCTTTCTGTTCCAGAACGCCGCGCTCTTCGATTCGATTACGGTGGCCGAGAACGTGGCGTTCCCGATGCGGCGGCATACGACGCTCTCCGACGGTGAGATTCGCGCGCGGGCGCTGGAGAAGCTGGCCGCGGTGGGTCTGGCCCGCGCGGCGGAGTCGATGCCGGGCTCGCTGTCCGGCGGCATGCGGAAACGGGCCGGCCTGGCGCGGGCGATGGCGCTCGATCCGGCGATCCTGCTGGTCGACGAGCCGAGTGCGGGGCTGGATCCGGTGACCTCGGAGGAGATCGACGACCTGCTCGTCGGGTTGAAGCACGAGCGCGGCACGACGCTGGTCGTGGTCACCCACAACATCCCGAGCGCCCGGCGCATCGCGGACACCATGCTGTTTCTGCACGAGGGCCGGGTGCTGGCCAGCGGTACGGCCGAGGACCTGGAGCGGTGCGAGCACGAGCTGGTGCGGAAGTTCATGCAGTCGGAGGCGGGCGGGTGACCGTCCGTCCCGCGCGGCGGAGACCGGCGGGCGGGTGATTGCCGGCCGCGCGGCGGGATGGCCCGGCAAGCGGACGGCTCGATCGTCCGGCGTGCGTCAGCGGACGACGAAAGAAGCGGGCGCGCGCGGTAGATTTCGCAGGAGAGGGAGGTTCAGATGGGGTCCCCACGCCTGGCGCTGGTCGGCGCGTTCGTGATCGGCGGGCTGCTGATCTTCGCGGTCGGCCTGTTCATGATCGGCGACCGCCGCTTGCTGTTCAGCGAGCAGTTCGAGATAGAGGCCGACTTCGGCAACGTCGCGGGGGTCGAGATCGGGACCAGCGTGCGGCTGTCGGGCCTGCCCGCGGGCGAAGTGATCGGCATCGACATTCCCGACGCGCCGGGCGGCCGGTTCGTGGTGCGGATGCGCGTCCGGGAGGATCTGCACGCGCTGGTGCGTACCGACTCGGAGGCCGCGATCCTGTCGGACGGTCTGCTCGGCTCGGCGTTCATCCAGCTCCGGGCGGGAAGCGAGGCGGCGCCGCTCATTTCGGACGGCGGCGAGCTGCGAGGGATCGATGCGGTGGCGATCGCCGACCTGATCGCGGAGGGACGGGAAACGTTCCGCATCGCCGCCAACGAGATGGTGCAGATGCGGGCCGAGCTGACCGAGAGCTTCGGCGGCTTCGAAGACACCATTCAGAGCACGACCCGCCTCATCGACGGACTCGGGAACGACGCCCGGCGCGTGACCGGCGCCAGCGCCGACCTGATCGCCGAGGCGCGCGGCATGGTGGGTGAAGTGCGCAGGGTGATGGATACGGTGGCGAGCGGGCAGGACGCCGTCGAACGCGTGCTCGGGGAGACCGAGGGGACGATGCGGGCGGTGCGCCAGAGCGCCGAGCGCGTGGAGGACGCGATAGGGCGCTTCAGCGGCCCCGACAGCGCAACCCAGCGGCTGCTGGTCGAGGCGGGGGAGGTCATGGGCCGCGCCCGCGCGGCGATGGCCGACGTCGCCGACAACACCGAGGCGCTGAAGCGGAACTGGCTGTTCCGGGGCTTCTTCGCCGAGCGCGGCTTCTACAACCTGGACGAGCTGACCGTGGACGAGTACCGCACGCTCCTGCGCGACGATCGCTACGCGCCGTTGCGCATATGGCTCGCCGCCGATCGGTTGTTCGAAACCGATCCCGAGGGCGGCCTGACGCTGCGCGACGGCGCCGGCCGCCGGATCGAGGAAGCGATGGGAGAGCTGCTCCAGTACCCGCGGAACAGCCCTGTC
This sequence comes from Acidobacteriota bacterium, assembly GCA_009861545.1. Taxonomy (NCBI): domain Bacteria; kingdom Pseudomonadati; phylum Acidobacteriota; species Acidobacteriota bacterium. Next base: position 29,733 of record VXME01000118.1, read on the forward strand.
GTCGTGGAGGGCTACGCCACCGACGGCGGTGTCGGACGGCGCATGCTCGACGCGCTCGCACGCGCGGAGCTGGTGCAGCGCCACGTCGTGCGGGCGTTTCGTCATGCGGGCGGGACCGGCACGATGGCCCTGGGCGCCGAAGCCGCGGAGAGCCCCCGCGGCGACGGGCGCTGGGACGGGGTGGCGCTGACGCTGTTCGCGGACCCGGAGCAGCTCGCGCGCGGCTCCGTCCGGGCGGCGCAGTGACGCTTGTCAGTCGACGGTGACGCCGGCCGCGTCCGCCAGCAGGGGGTAGAACTGCAGGAAGACATTGTCGCGCGCCGCGTGGTCGATGTGACACGCGTAGCAGCGGTTGCCGACCGGTTGCGGCTGCGCGGTGGTCATCAGGTTGGCGCCGCCCCGGAAGTCGTAGTAGGCCCAGCCGGCCTCGACTCGCTCCTTGTCCTTGACGGCCAGCTCCACCGCCAGCACGTCGGCCGCGAACCGGCCGTGGCGGGCCGGCATCGCGTCGGCCTCCGTGCTCCGTACCAGCAGCACGAGCATGGTGCCCTCGCGGAACTCGCCGGTACGGACGAAGTGGTCGTAGGCGGTCGGCTCCATCAGCGTGTGGTTGAACGATTCGCGCTGCGGAGGCTCGTCGTTGTAGCTCAGCCCGAGCGAGGCGCCGACGAAGGTCCAGCGGAGGTAGTCGTCCGGGAGCTGGAGCGCGCCGTCCGCGTCGTAGCGCGGCATGGCCGGCGGCGTGTCGTCACCGCCGGACTGGGCGGCGAGGTGCGCCGCGCCGGCCACCGCCAGCGTTGCCACCGCGGCGCTCAGCAGGCACGCGAACCAGCAGGTACGGGATAGCTGTCGTCGCATCGTTCGCTCCATCACAGGGTGCCAATCCCGACACCGTCGGTTACGCCGGTCGTGGGCGATCTGCGCGACCGGTTCTTGGCGACATAGGTCCGAAAGAGAATTCAGTCTGTCCTGTCGGGCAGGCCGGGTCAAGCCCGAGCCGGAGGTGCGGTGGAGCGCGACCGGCCTGCTCGGCACCTCACGCCAGCAGCCGCCACACCTGCGCGACCAGGAAGCAGACGGAGAGGCCCATCGCCACCGGCAGCAGCGAGGCGACGGTCGTCCAGCGGGCGCTGCGGGTCTCCTTGTAGATGGTGTAGATGGTCGTCGAGCAGGGGTTGTGGAGCAGGCTGAAGAGCATCAGGTTGACCGCGGTCAGCAGCGTCCATCCGCCGCCCCGCAGCAGCTCGCCGGTCGCCGCCACGCTGTCGAGCTCGAACATCACCCCGGCGCCGGTTCCCGTCCCCGCCGCCCCGCCGGCGGTCAGCACCGTCAACATCAGCACCGTCGGGATGACGATCTCGTTGGCGGGAATCGCCACCACGTAGGCGAGCAGGATCACCCCGTTGAGGCCGATCAGCAAGCCGAACGGATCGAGCCACCCTACCGCGTGCTCGGCGATGCTCGCGCCGCCGACGGTCACGTTGGACGAGAGCCAGATGACCGCCCCGGCCGGCACGGCGAACACCACCGCGCGCCACAGCACGATCAGGGTGCGGTCGATGAGCGAGGTGTAGAGCGTCTGGAGCACCCGCGGCGGCCGGTAGGGCGGCAACTCCAGGCTGAAGCTGGTCGCCTCGCCGCGCAGCACCGTGTTCGACAGGAACCACGACGCCAGGAACATGGCGCCGATGCCGAGCACCGCGATGGCGACGACCGCCGCCGCGGACACCAGGCCGGCGAGGTGTGCCGGGGCGAGGGCGCCGATGAAGATCGAGGCGATCAGGATCTGCGTCGGCCAACGGCCGTTGCAGAGCGAGAAGTTGTTGGTGATGATGGCGATGAGTCGTTCGCGGGGGCTGTCGATGACGCGGGTGGATACTACCCCGGCCGCGTTGCACCCGAACCCCATGCACATCGTCAGCGCCTGCTTGCCGTGCGCCCCGGCCTTGCGGAACAGCGCGTCGAGGTTGAAGGCGACGCGCGGCAGATAGCCGAAGTCCTCCAGCAGGGTGAAGATGGGGAAGAAGATCGCCATCGGCGGCAGCATCACCGCGACGACCCAGGCGGTCGCCAGGTACACGCCGTCGAAGAGGAAGCCGCTCAGCCACCACGGCAGCCCCACCGCGTCGCCCGCTGCCTTCAGCGCCGGATGTGCGGTGTCGATCAGGAGCGCGGCCAGCATGCCGGACGGGACGTTCGCCCCTTCGATGGTGATCCAGAAGACCGCGGCGAGAATCGCGAGCATCAGCGGGAAGCCCAGCCAGCGGTTCGTCAGCAGCCGATCCAGCGTGCGGTCGACGTCGAATCCGGCCTTGCGTAACCCGCGCGCCTCTGCGCGCGCCGCGATGTCGTGCGCCGCGCCGTAGGTGCGCTCCATGAGCGTGTCGTGGAAGTCCGCCGGCAGGTCCCACCGCAGGCGCTGCGCGGCGTCGAGCAGCCGCTTCCGGGCCGCGGCGGGTGGAACCGGCGGCGCCGCGCCGGCGTGGTCTTCGCCGCGCTGGCTCGGCTCGCGGGAGCGGACCGGCTCGGCGACCGCGTGGTCGTCGCCGAGCTGGCCGAGCTCGCCGGAGCGCACGGCGGCGGCCACCGCGTCGTCGGCGTTCAGCAGCCGTTGGGCCACCCAGCGGCTGCTCGGCACGCCGGGGAAAGCTCCCTCGACCACCTCCGCAAGGGATGCGACGGCCTGCTCGACCCCGGGGGCCTGCTGCGCGAGGCGGAACGGCGTGGTGCGCGTCCGGCCGGTCGCTACGCCGTGCGCGGCGTCGAGCAGCGCCTCGATGCCGACGCCGGAGCGGGCCGAGCCGGCCACCACCGGGACGCCGAGCTCCCGCTCGATCCGCGCCGCGTCGACCGCGATGCCGTGGCGCCGGGCCTCATCCATCAGATTCACGTAGACCACCACGCGGTCGGTGATGTCGAGGATCTGCAGCACGAGGTTCAGGTTGCGCTCGAGGCGGGTGGCGTCGACCACCGCCACCGTCACGTCGGGCCGCCCGAACAGGATGAACTCGCGCGCCACCTCTTCGTCGGCGCTGCCCGCCTGCAGGGAGTAGGTGCCGGGCAGGTCGACGATCTTTACCCGAGAGCCCCGGTGCGCGAACGCGCCCTCGGCGCGGACGATGGTCTTGCCGGGCCAGTTCCCCGTGTGTTGCCGCAGTCCGGTCAGGGCGTTGAAGACGGTGCTCTTGCCGACGTTCGGGTTGCCGGCGAGGGCGACGAGGATGTCCCACTTGTCGGGGCTCAACCCGAGCCGGATCAGGCTCTGCGTCCGGTGCTCGGCGCGGCTGCCGCACGTCGGGGCCGGCAGCGCCATCAGGCGACCTCCTCGACGCCGTGGGCGGGAATGGCGCTGTCGCCGGCGGCGGCGCGTTCGACGTGGATCCACGCCGCCTGCGTGCGGCGCAGCGCGATCAGCGCGCCGCGGATGCGGTAGGCGACCGGGTCGCCGGCGGCGCTCGCCAGCTCCGGCGTGATCGGCGTGCCGCGCACCACGCCGAGATCGAGCAGCCGGCGGCGCTGGGTGCCCTGGCAGGCGCGGGAGATGGCGGTGACGCGAACGGTCTCTCCGGCCGCCGCGTCGAGCAGCGTCGTGCGGCTGGTCTCGGCGCGTTCGCCGGGCGGCAGGTACTGGACCGTGACGTTGCCGGCGGCCACCGTGTCGATCTCCCACTCGCGCCCGCCGCTCCGCAGCTGGACGCTGCCGTCCGTGCGCGCGACGACGTCCAGGCGGCCGCCCAGCACGAGCCCGTCGCGGATCAGGCCGTCGTAGATCTCGCGCGGCTCGTCCTCCAGGTGCAGTATCTCCACCGTTCGTCCCGGCTGGGCCGACGCCAGGCCGAGTCCCTGGTCGGGCGGCACGTCGCCGGTCGAGGTCGGGATCGGATCGCCGTGCGGATCCCAGCGGGGGTGTCCCAGCCGGGTGTCGAGCGCGTCGACCTCGTCCACCGACAGGGCGTGCTCCATCCGCTCCGCCTCATCGTGCCAGTCGCTGGCCGGGACGCCGGTCCGGTCGGCGAGGTAGCGTTCCCACATGCGGTGCGTCCGGACCAGCCGCAGCGCCGATTGCCGTCCCTCGTCGGTCACGGTCGGTCCGTCCCCGCCGGTGTGGACCAGGCGCATCGCGCCCAGGCGCGAGAGCAGCACCGCCGCGCGGGTCCGGGAGACTTCGAGGCGCCCGGCCAGGCTCTCCAGCGAGCAGACGCGGCCCGTGCGCTCGCAGGTGTAGATGTGCTTGACGGCGTCCTCCAGGAGGACGCGTTCGCTCAGTCGCAAGAGACGCCGCAGTCGCGGCGCCAGCCCGATCCGGGGCCAGAACGACACGACCGCGGCGGCTGCCGCGATGCCGAACACGATGAGCGCGAGCGCGGGGTCGGGCATGAGTTTGACTATTCAAAAAATGGATCTTGATCAGTCTAAACCACCGCGCCGTATCCGTCCAGCGGGCGCAACCGTGGGGCCGGCGGTCGGCGGCCGTTCGCGCGTTCTGCGCACGGGCGCCGAATCCCGAGCCGCCGCCTGTGGGGAATCCGTCGCCGTGCTGGTATCATCGGTGGCTGGCAGGATTCTTGTGCCACTGGAGGAGGCTCTCATGCACCGCTGGACCGCCCGCTCGCTCGCGCTCGTCGCCGCTCTGGCCATCGGCCTGCCGCTCGCCGCCGGCGCCCAGGACGACCTCGTCAAGCGTGGCGAGGCCATCGGCGATTCACCCGTCGTCGATCTGGCGGTGGCGCTGCAGTCGATCTCTTCCTACGCCGACCGCACGGTGACGCTCGAGGGGCAGGTCAACCGGGTGTGCCAGATGAAGGGCTGTTGGCTGGAGCTGGTGCCGGCCGGTGCGGACCGCGGCATCCGGGTCACCTTCAAGGGCTACGCCTTCTTCGTGCCGACCGATTCCAGCGGGGCCAGTGCCCGCCTGGAGGGGATGTTCGAGCAGCACACCTGGTCGAAGGCGGACGCCGACCACCTGATCGCCGAGGGCGTGGGGCTGACGCGCAACCCGGACGGGACCGCCACCGAGGTCAGCTTCGTCGCGCAGGCGGTGGAACTGCGGAAGTAGACACGCCGCGCGTCAGCGCACGGTCACGTCGACGAAGCCCGTCGTCCAGCAGCACTGATCTCCGCCGCCGCCGTTGCCGGAGATGTCGTTGGCGGTGACCATCAAGCGGTAGTCGCCCGCCTCCGTGAAGGTGGCGAAAGTGGCGGTTTCGCCTCCGGTGAGGTCCGTGAATTCGTGGCGTCCGTTCGTGCCGTCCTCGGTGCCGTCCTCGGTTCCCGACTCGAAGATCACCTCGGCGGGTCCGCGATAGAGACGCCACGTCAGCGTCAGCGGCGGCCGCGGGCGTCCCCGCCGGCGCGGCGGCGGGGGGTTGGTCAGCGGTTCGTCGCGTGCCGACGCCCTCAGTTCGAGGGTCTCGCCGACCGACGCGGTGTAGGTGGCGGAGACTCCCATCACCGGCGGCCCCTGCAGCTCTTCACCGTCGCCCACCGTGAGCCGCGGCGGCGAATTGCCGTTCGCGCGGTTCAGGAACGGGTTGACGAAGTAGGGCGGATTCAACCAGAACGACACCTCGGAGCGCTGGTTGTTGGCGGTCAGGGTCCAGGTGAGACGCTGCTCGCCGAAGTCGGCCGGGACGTTGATGGCGAACACCCCCCACGCGCGCCGGGGCAGAAAGTGCGTCGGTTGCCCGAGATCGGGACCGCCGGGCTGAATCCGGTTGTCGGGACCGATGGGGATGTCCAGCGGGTCGTCGTTCCGGCTGAAGTATCCCAACAGGATCGTGAACGACCCGTCCGCGTTGCGGTACCAGCCCTCCACGGCCGGGAAGATCGCCTCGCCGCGGCTTCCTTCGGGCTCGAGGGGGAGCGGGGCGCGGGGCGGCTGGGCCCGCGTCGTGGCGGCTGCAAACAGGAGCGCGGCGGAGAGGGCCGTCGCGAGACCGACCCGAAACCTGTGGAGTTGCATCGAGATATCAGTCGTCGTTGTCGGTCATCGCCGCGCGCGCCGCGACCTCGGCTTCGTAGTCCTCGTCGGTGAAGTAGGTGACGTTGACCCACGCGTGGGCCATCTCGTCGACCGTCCGGTCGCCGTACCCGACCCAGACGTTCGGATCCGGGTTGGCGCGGTTGGCCGCGGTGTTGTCGTGCCACGCGGTGATCTTGACGAGGGTGCCCTTCGGCAGCAGCGGCGCGGCGCCGTCCGCGTAGACGTAGGTGTTGTGCCAGTTGAAGTTGAAGTCGCCGACATGGCTGAGGACCTCGCGCCGGCCGGTGGGCAGGATGGCCTCCATCGCCATCGCCTTGCCCCGCAGGTGCATGTGCGGCTGGAAGCTCTCGATGCGCGCGGCGCGCTTCAGGGGGAAGAAGCCCTCGGTGACCGAGATGGTGTTCGGCGGGATGTCGACGCCGCCGGCTCCCATCAGGTGCAGCACCTGCCGGTGCTCCGGCTCCTCGCCCCGCGGGTAGAAGTAGATGCCGAGCTCGACGTGATCGGTGATCTCCTCGCCCACTGCCGAGTAGTGCACGTCCCAGACGATGCGCGAGCCGGGCAGCATCAGCTTGCCGCTGCCGGGGCGCATCAACTCGCCCTGCTTGCCGACCGCCCACTCCATGAACAGCCCGGAGTTGTTCAGCGGATCGTCGGCGCCGTTCGCCGCCGCGTTCCGCAGCAGCGGATCGGTCTCCTCCTGCTCGAGGCGGGCGATGGCGTGGTGCGTGATCCTCCGGCCGGCCGTCGTGCCGGGCCGCAGCTCGATCGCCCGCACCCAGCGCGGCTCGGTCAGGCCGGTGTCGGAGACCGGCTTCCACCAGGCGTCGTTCGCCTCGGCCGGCATCGTGTAGGGCTCGGACGCGACCACCAGGTCCGGCGCTCCGAAGAGCTCCGCGAAGTACCACTTCGACGCGTCGGGCCACTCGATCGGCGGCGGCATGTCGGCCGGGTTGCCGCGCGGCGCGCCGCCGTCGACCCAGCGGACGATGGTGTCCAGCTCGGCGTCGGTCAGAGAACGGTCGTTCTTGAACTCGGAGATGCCGACCGTGCGGTCGATGTGCCAGGGCGGCATCTGGCGCGTCGACACGCGCTCCCGGATCGAGCGCGCCCACGGGCGCGATTCCTGGTAGGTCACGAGGGACATCGGCGCGATGGAGCTCGCCCGGTGGCATGCCTCGCACTTGGCCTGAAAGATCGGGGCCACGTCCTTCGTGAACGTCGGTACGCCGTCGTCTGCGGCGACAGCGGTTCCGGGAACGAGGGCCGCCGTCCCGGCAAAAAGCACCAGCATGCCCAGGATTCTGGTCCGCATCGCATACGTCCTTTCGTTCTCTCTCCCGTGACCGCGGCGGCAGCCGCCCGACCACTCGCGGGTCATTATAATCGTGGGTAGCGGGTCCATGACTCGCGTGTGGGGAGCCGAGCGCTCCGGCGGTCGCAGCCGTGAGGTGGAATCCGACCGGGCCGGCGGGCGCCGGCTCCCCGATCCGTTAAGACGAACAACGAGGTCGAGACGTTCATGCGCAAGACGACTTCGATCGGGGCGGCGGCAGCAATTCTCCTGGGCGTCGTCGCCGTCACGTCCGTCTGGGGTCAGCGCGGCGGCGCATACCGGGCGTCGCGCGACCACCCGGCGATCCTGTACACCAACGGCGCGGTCGACAACGCCGTCGAGGACCTGAACCGGCGGCTCGAGGAGGGCTCGGCCGCGCTCGCCTTCGAAGGCCGGAACGGCTATCTCCGCTCGCTGCTCGACGCGCTCGACATGCCCGTGGAGTCGCAGGTGCTCGTCTTTTCCCCGACGAGCTTCCAGGAGGACTGGATCGACTTCGACAACCCGCGCGCCGTCTTCTTCCGGGACGATGTCGCGCTGGGCTGGGTCCGTGGCGCCGACGTCATCGAGATCGCCGCCCAGGATCGGCGCCAGGGAACGATTTTCTACTCGCTCGAGCAGACCCCGTCGGCCGCGCCCCGCTTCCGGCGCCGCGAGACCTGCCTCGCCTGCCACCTGTCGTGGGACACGCTCGGCGTGCCCGGCCCGCAGGTCCTCAGCATGTTCCCGATGCCGGACGATCCGAACGCCTACGCGAGCGGCCACCCCACCGACCATCGCAGCCGGCTGGAGGACCGCTGGGGCGGCTGGTACGTCACCGGGTCGCACGGCGGCGTCGCGCATATGGGCAACGTCGAGGTGGAAGCTGTCGATGACCCGCACGCGACCTTCGGCGTCGTGCCGCCGGTCATCGACTCGCTCGACGGGCGGTTCGACCTGGACGGGTTCCCGACGCCCTACAGCGACATCGTGGCGCTGATGGTGCTGGAGCACCAGGCCCATCTCACCAACCTGATCACGCGCATCGGCTGGGAGGCGCGGCGGGTGGAGCACCGCGCGGAGATGGTGGCCCCCGCGGATCGCGGCCGCTCGACCGATGACGGCCGCTTCCTGGAGATCGTCGACGAGGCGGCGGTCGAGCTGGTCGACTACCTGCTGTTCGTCGACGAGGCGCCGCTGCCGCCGGGCGTCGCCGGCGGCTCGGGCTTCAGCGAGCTGTTCTCGGCGCGCGGTCCCCGCGATGGCCGGGGCCGGTCGCTCCGGGAGATCTCGCTCGACGGCCGCCTGTTCCGCTATCCGTGCAGCTACATGATCTACACCGAGGCGTTCGACGCGCTGCCGGAGACCGCGCTCGATGCCGTGTACCAGCGCATGTGGGCGGTGCTGTCCGGGGAGGTCGCCGAGTCGCCGTACGACCGGCTGGCGCTCGCCGACCGGCAGGCGATCGTGGAAATCTTGCGGGACACGAAGCCGGGTCTGCCGGACTACTTCGGGACGGTCACCGGTAGTCGTTGATCTGGCACGGAACCTGCTTGAGCATGTGTCATGACATGTGCTCTGCGATCGTTCGATAATTGAAGCAGATGATCTACTGCGTGATGGGCGACGACGAAACCGAGTGGGAGGGGCTCATCCTTGAGCGTTTCTCCAACGACGACCGTCTGAAGGTCGGTCCATGCCAGTGGCTTGTCCACTCCGACGCCTCGACCAGCAAGTCCGTATGGCAACGAATCGTGGGCGAAGGCGGCCAGCCAACCGGCATGGTCTTCCCGGTCCGTGGCTACTATGGTTACCGCGACGCCACGGTCTGGGAGTGGATTGCCGCGAAGCGCACCCTGGACAATGGCGACTGAACGAATCGTCCGCGACAGGCCAGGCGGGCAAGAACCAGTCAAGAGCACGCCCGAGAACTACCCGATTGCCACGCCACCGGGCTTGCAGGCCGCCGACCACAGTTGGGTCTTGCAGACCACCATGGAGTTGCAGAAGTCAGTTGGAGCGCTCACGCAGGCGGTGGCCACCCTGGCCGAGCAGGTCAAGGACCAAGGGGTCAAGCTCGATGCGATGCGTCACGAAGTGACGGCGGCGCCGCGCATCCATCAAGACGGCTGGATGGCTGCTTGGCGGGGTCGCAGCCATCATCGCGTGGTTGCTGTACCGTCTTCCGCCGGTCGTCACCGCGGTCTTGGAGACTATTCGAGCCGGTCAGGGGTAAACGGCGGTTGCCCTGTCGTGGAGGTGAAGCGACAGGTGTCCACGTAGGACACCTTCAGCGGAACCAGCCCCTCTTCTGGGGGGTGCTGAAGTACTCCTCAAGCGGTGGAAGGCAAGAATCCACCGCCCTCGACATTTCCAGCAGCGCGTTGCATGCCTCCGAGACGTCGAGATCTTCGAACGGACGAAGGTACCCCAGAAACAGGGCGTTGTCCTCGTCGATCCTGAACCTGCACCATGCCATTTCGTTCTGCCATCGGAGCAGTTGAAAGAGCAGGTTCTCGTCCTCTTGGTGGGCCGGCGTGAGGTCAGCGATGTGTCGAGTGATGAGGAAATGCTCGCCGACGCCAGCGAGGAATCCGTTTTCGGAAACGGTCAGTACGTTCCACCACCAGCCGTCGGCCGCGACCTCTTCGTTGCGCTGGACCGGCAACTCAGCCAGCTCTGCCGCGGCTTCGAAGAGTTGCGGTGGACTGAGCGATTGCTCGAGTTCAGCCAGCTGTTCGTCGGTGGGAATCTCAACTTGCCCGGTGCGATGCAACTTGGAGAATTCCAGAAAGTACTCGAGGACCTGCACGCCGGGAATGGCGAACCCCTACCCTTGCGAGTCGGTTCGAATCTGCCAGGTGTTGATGCCAACGAGGTTGCCCTGCGCGTCGAGCAGTGGCCCACCGCTGTTGCCCGGGTTGATGGCAACGTCGGTTTGTACGAAACGACCGTCGGGCGTACGGCGACTCGCTTCGCTCACGATGCCTCTCGTAGATGTGAAGTGCAGCCCGCGCGGATGTCCGATGGCCAGGACCTCGTCCCCGGCATCGTAGCCGTGGGCCAGGCGGTCCTCCAGCGGAAAGTACTGCCGCGTGTGTATGGCGGCTCTCACGATGGCTAGGTCGGCCTGTTCATGGCGGTGGACCATGACACCCTTGGCGCGGGTACCGTCATGGAGCGAGATCAGGAGCGTTCCCTTCTCGTCGACCACGTGTGCGTTCGTAACGATCAAGCCGTCGGCAGAAACGAGCAGACCGGATCCCAGATGATTGACTCCCTCGATGATGGGTACGTGGTTGCGGCACTCATGGATGACCGGCTTCCAATCGGCAGACATGGCATGACTTCCTGTGTTCGCCGCTACACGACGCCGTAGGCGAGCAACGCGTCGGCGACCTTCCGGAAGCCGGCGATGTTGGCGCCGCGCACGTAGTTGACGAACCCGTCCGGGTCGGTTCCTTCCGCGCGGCACTTCTCGTGGATGTCGTGCATGATGGTCTGTAGCTGCCGGTCGACCTCCTCTCTCGACCAGGAGATTCGCAGGGCGTTCTGGCTCTGCTCGAGGCCCGAGACCGCGACGCCGCCGGCGTTGGCCGCCTTGGCGGGGCCGAACAGGATCTTCCGGCCGAGGAAGGCGCGGACCGCGCCGAGCGTCGAGGGCATGTTGGCGCCCTCCGACACGGCCACCAGCCCGTTGCCGAGGAGGGCTTCCGCGTCGTCGGCGTCCAGCTCGTTCTGCGTGGCGCAGGGCACGGCGAGCTGACAGGGGACGCGCCACGGCCGTTCCTTCTCGCGGTAGTCGCAGCCGAAGTGCTCGGCGTACTCGCGTACGCGTCCCCGGCGCACTTCCTTCAGCTCCTTCAGCCAGGCCAGCCGCTCGGCGTCGATGCCGTGCGGATCGTGAATGAAGCCGTTCGAATCGGAGGCGGCGACGACGGTGGCGCCCAGCTCGTTCAGCTTCTCGATGGCGTAGAGCGCGACGTTGCCCGAGCCCGAGACGACCGCCGTCTTGCCGGCGATCCCGTCGCCGCGGGTCGCCAGCATGTTCTGCAGGAAATAGACCGCGCCGTAGCCGGTCGCCTCGGTCCGCACCAGGCTGCCGCCGAAAGCCAGGCCCTTCCCGGTCAGCACCCCGGTGAAGCGGTTGGCGAGGCGCATGTACTGCCCGAACAGGAACCCGATCTCGCGGGTGCCGACGCCGATGTCGCCTGCCGGCACGTCGGTGTCCTCGCCGATGTGACGGTGCAGCTCGCGCATCATGGCGTGGCAGAACCGCATCACCTCGTTGGCGCTGCGGCCCCGCGGGCTGAAGTTGGAGCCGCCCTTGGCGCCCCCCATCGGCAGGCCGGTGAGGCTGTTCTTGAGGATCTGCTCGAAGCCGAGGAACTTCAGCACGCTCTGCGTCACCGTGGGGTGGAAGCGGAGGCCGCCCTTGTAGGGGCCGATGGCGTTGCTGAATTGCACGCGCCAGGCGCGGGCCGCGCGGATGCCGCCGTCGTCGTCCTGCCACGTCACCCGGAAGGTGATGATCCGGTCGGGCTCGGTGAGCCGTTCCAGGATGCGGGCCTCCCCGTACTCGGGGTGCGCCGCCACGAACGGCATGACGCACTCGGCGACCTCGCGAACCGCCTGGTGAAACTCGGGCTCGCCCGGATTGCGCCGGATGAGACCGGTCATGAACTTCTCCAGCCGTTCGTGGACACCCGGGGTCCGGTGCATGTCCCTGCCTCCTCGGTTTCCGCTCTTCCGGTTTCGTTCCCGCGACGCGATACGGTTGCCTGCGGTGACCGCGCGACTTCAGTTGCCGCGCGGCTTCTTGAGGAGCGCGGCCAGGTCCCGTGACGTGCCCGGCAGGCGGTCGTCGCCCAGCGCCAGCATCCAGGCGGGGTACGGCGCCGGCGTCGCGCTTGCGTCGTCGAGCCGTTCGACCTCGTCGTCGGTGAGGGTCAGCTCCACCGCGCCCAGATTGTCCACGAGCTGATCCATCCGCTTGGCGCCGATGATGACGCTCGTGACCGCGTCCTGCGCCAGCAGCCAGGCCAGCGCCACCTGCGCTACGGATGCGCCGTGCGCGTCGGCGATGGGCCGCATGACGTCGAGGATGTCGAACGCTCTCTCCTTGTCCAGGGGCGGGAAGTCGAATGCGACGCGTCGCGCGTCGCCGTCGCGCGCGCCCTCGCGGGTGAACTTCCCGGACAGAAACCCGCCGGCCAGAGGGCTCCAGACGAGCAGGCCCAGCCCCTGGTCCCGGATGAGCGGAATCGTGTCCCGCTCGATGTCGCGTCCCGCCAGCGCGTAGTAGGACTGCGTGCACTGGAAGCGCTCGAAGCCCCGCCGCTCCGCCACGCCGAGCGCCTTCATCAGCTCCCACGCCTCCAGGTTCGAGCAGCCGATGTAGCGCACCTTGCCGGCGCGGACCAGGTCGGTCAGCGCGCCCAGCGTCTCGTCGATGGCGGTCTCGGGGTCGGCGCGGTGGATCTGGTAGAGGTCGATGTAGTCGGTGCCGAGCCGCTTCAGGCTCGCCTCGCAGGCGTCGATGATGTGCAGCCGGGAGAGGCCGACTTCGTTCGGCCCCGGACCCATGCGGCCGCGCACCTTGGTCGCGATGACGACGTCGCGGCGGCGCCCGGCCAGGGCGCGGCCGAGGATCTCCTCGGAGTCGCCGGTGGAGTAGACGTCCGCGGTGTCGAAGAAGTTGACGCCGGCGTCAAGCGAGCGGCCGACGAGCGCGTCGGCCTCCGACTGGCCGAGCGCGCCGATCATCTCCCACTGGGTGCCGAAGGTCATCGCCCCCAGGCAGAGTTCCGAGACGTACACCCCTGTTGCGCCCAATCGCCGGTATTGCATCCAATCATTGTATCGGGCGGGGACCCCTTCGCGCGGCAACCGCCGACCGGGCATCGCTTGCCAGCGCGGCGCTCCACGCGGCGGCTTTGTCTGACCGCAGCAGTCGGGCCGCCCCGACGTCCGTCAGGGCCGCCCCGTGCCTTCGGCTGGGCGTCCCGTCAGCTCAGCGGCTGTTCCACTGTTCCATCATCCACTCGCCGGCGTCGCGCAGCGAGCGGACGTAGCCGCCCATCGCGTAATGGCCCACGCGGTCGAGCGCTGTGAATGCCACGGCGCCGCCCGCCTCCTCGAGCTGCCGCGCCGCCTCCTCGGCGGGGCCGAACGGAACCACGTCGTCCGCGCGGCTGTGGATGATGTGCACCGGCATGCCGCCGAGCGCGTCGAGCGGCTCGTCGCCGGGGCGGCCGGCGATGGGAATGGCGCCGGTGAAGAAGTCCGGGTGCCGGGTTGCGAAGAACCACGTGCCGCGCCCGCCGAGGCTGAACCCGGTGACGAGGATGCGCGCGCGGTCGATGTTGTAGGTCTCGACGATCTGTTCGAGCAGAGCCATGACCCCGCGGTCGGAGACGTCGCTCGTCCAGCGCCGCGTCGGCACGTCCGGGGCGACGACCACCGCGTTCAGGGCGCGCAGGGCGGGTTCGAACATCTGCCGCATGTGGAGGCTGCCGTAGTACGACCCCTGCTTGCCGCCCGGGTGCAGGGCCAGGATCAGGGGATGCGGCGTGGCCGGGTCGTAGCCGGCCGGCACCGAGACCGCGTACGGCATCTCGCCGTGGCCTTCGATGGCGAACGTCAGGTGCTCCACTTCCGGCCGTCCTCCCGCCTGCGCCAGCAACTCGCTCCCGGCGCCTGCCATCGTCCCGAGTCCGCCCAGAGCCACCATCACGACGACCGCCGTCACCAGAGCGCGCATGTCGGAATCCTCTCTGCCGTGCAGCGGCCGCAGTCTTCCGTGCATCGGTCCCTGCATAATATCCGAGCGTCGCGGTGCGCGAGCCGCGGCGCGCCGTGGCCGGGCGGCTCACGCGAGTCGCCTGCGAGAGTCTGGACAGAGCTCCCTTTCAGGTACACGCATGCCCGTTCGCACCCGTTTCGCTCCGAGCCCGACCGGCTATCTCCACATCGGTGGCGTCCGCACGGCGCTGTTCAACTGGCTGTTCGCGCGCCGTCACGGGGGGCGGTTCATCCTGCGCATCGACGACACCGACCGGGAGCGCAACGTCGAGGCGGCCCTGCGGCCGATCCTCGACGGCTTCCGCTGGTTGGGCATCGACTGGGACGAGGGGCCGGAGGTGGGCGGCCCGTACGCGCCGTACTACCAGTCGCAACGGACCGATCGCTACCGGGCCGCGGTGTCGGAACTGCTCGACCGGGGGCTCGCGTACCGCGACTACGCCACGGCGGAAGAGACGACGGCCGAGCGCGAGGCGGCGCAGCGCGAGAAGCGGCGATTCATCTACAGCCGGCGCTGGATGGTGGAGACCGACGCCGACGCGGCGCGCTTCGAGGGCGAGGGACGCACCGCCGTCGTCCGCCTGAAGATGCCGCGCGACGGCGCCTGCCGCTTCGACGATCTGGTGCGGGGGCCGGTCGCCTTCGACTGGGCGCTCGAGCAGGACCACGTCATCCAGCGGGCCGACGGCAGCCATCTCTACCACCTGGCCAGCGCGGTCGACGACCACGACTTCGACATCTCGCACGTCATCCGCGCGGAGGAGCACCTGTCGAACACGCCGCGGCAGGTCTTCATCGCCGACGGGCTCGGCTACGACCGGCCGCGCTACGCGCACCTGCCCTACGTGGCGGCGCCGGGCGGCAGCGAGAAGCTGAGCAAGCGGAAGCTCGGCAAGTACCTGTCACAGCCCGAGTTCAAGAAGATGCACGACCACGGCGCCGGCATCCTGGCCGCGCTCGGCGGGAATGTCGTGCCGGAGACCTTCAACCCGGTGCTCGTGGAGTTCTACCGCGACGTCGGCTACCGGCCGGACGCGCTCGTCAACTACCTGCTGCTGCTCGGCTGGTCGCTCGACGACCGCACCGAGGACTTCACGCGCGACGAGATGATCGAGCACTTCTCTCTGGAGCGGGTGAACCGGTCCGCCGCGAGCTTCGACCCGCAGAAGATGATGGCGTTCGAGGAGCGCCGGATGAACGCGCTTTCGGTGGCTGCGAAGGTCGAGGCCGTCTCTCCGTACCTCGCGCGGCTCGGCCTCCTGGGGGCGGAGCCGACCGAGGCGGAGCGGGAGCGCATCGGAGCGGTGGTCGGCGCGGCGGACGACCGGATCAAGGTGGCGGGCGACATCGTGCGCTACACCGAGTTCTTCCAGGGCGACGCGGATTTCGCCTACGACGAGAAGGCGTTCCGCAAGCGCATCGGCGCGCCGGATGCCGCGGACCGGCTGCGGCGGTTCCGCCCGGTGCTGGAGGCGGTCGATCCCTTCGATGCCGCGACGCTCGACGCCGCGCTGCACCGGTTCGTCGAGGCGGAGGAGATCAAGATCGGACAGATCATCCATGCCTTACGGGTCGCGGCGACCGGCAAGGGCGTCGGGTTCGGCCTGTTCGAGGCACTGGAGATTCTCGGCCGCGCGGCGTGTCTCGCTAGAATTGACCGGGCCCTGGCCGCCGCGGAGGCGCAGTCGGGCGCTGACTGATTCAAATGAGCGAGGACACACGCGTGAGCATGCCCGAGACCGAAACCGCCGGACTCGACTTCATTCGGGAAATCGTCACTGCCGACAAGGCCGCCGGCCGTCGCGGCGGGCGGGTCCACACCCGGTTTCCGCCCGAGCCGAACGGCTACCTGCACATCGGCCACGCGAAGTCGATCTGCCTGAACTTCGGCATCGCGCAGGAGTTCGGCGGCCTCTGCAACCTGCGCATGGACGACACGAACCCGGAGACGGAGGACGAGGAGTTCGTGCGCGCGATCGAGCAGGACGTCCGCTGGCTCGGCTTCGACTGGGAGGACCGCTCCTGCTACGCGTCCGACTACTTCGAGCGGCTCCACGCGTGCGCGGTCTCGCTGATCCGCAAGGGGCTGGCCTACGTCGACGACCTGCAGGGCGAGGAGGTGAGCCGCTACCGCGGACGGTGGGACGAGCCGGGGCGCGACAGCCCGTACCGCGACCGGCCGGTGGAGGAGAACCTGGACCTGTTCGCCCGGATGCGGGCGGGCGAGTTCGCCGACGGCGCGCGGACGCTGCGGGCGAAGATCGACATGGCGGCGCCCAACATGAACATGCGCGATCCGACGATCTATCGGATCCGCCGCAGCCCCCACTACCGGCAGGGCGACGACTGGATCATCTATCCGACCTACGACTTCACGCACCCGCTGTCGGACGCCTTCGAGCGGATCACGCATTCGCTCTGCACGCTGGAGTTCGAGGACCACCGGCCGCTCTACGACTGGTACCTGCAGGCGCTCGACTTCGAGGACCCGCCGCGGCAGATCGAGTTCGCCCGGCTCAACCTGACGCACACCGTGCTCAGCAAGCGGAAGCTGCTGGAGCTGGTGGAGGGGAAGCACGTCGACGGCTGGGACGATCCGCGGATGCCGACGTTGACCGGCATGCGGCGGCGTGGCTATCCGCCCGCCGCCATTCGCGACTTCTGCGGGCGAATCGGGATCGCCAAGGCCAACAGCGTCGTGCAGATGGCACAGCTCGAGGATGCGGTCAGGCAGGAACTCAACCGAACAGCCCCTCGCGTAATGGCGGTCAACCTACCGCTGAAGGTGGTCATCGAGAACTACCCGGAAGACCGCGTTGAAGAGCTCGAAGCGATAAACAACCCGGAGGACCCCAGTGCCGGCACGCGCAAGGTGCCGTTCTCGCGAGAGCTGTACATCGAGGAAGCGGACTTTCAGGAGAACCCGCCGAGGAAGTTCTTCCGCCTCGCGCCGGGGCGGGAGGTTCGTCTCCGCTACGCCTACTTCCTGACCTGTCGCGACGTGATCAAGGACGGTGACGGAAAGGTGGTCGAGCTGCGCTGCACTTACGATCCGGAGACCCGAGGCGGGTATGCGCCCGACGGCCGAAAGGTGCGCGGCACGATTCACTGGGTGTCGGCCCGGCATGCTCTTCCGGCCAAGGTGCGTCTCTACGAGCACCTGTTCGGTGTGGAGCATCCCGAAGACGTTCCCGAGGGGACGGACTACAAGGACGGCCTCCAAGTGTTCGAGACACGCGAGAAGAGCCGCGTCGAACCGAGCCTGGCCGGTGCGGTCCCGGGTGCGGTCTACCAGTTCGAGCGCCGGGGGTACTTCTGCGTCGATCCGGACTCGACGGGCGGAGATCTGGTCTTCAATCGGACGGTCGGGTTGCGGGACACGTGGGTGAAGATCCTGAAGAAGCAGGGCAAGCGGTAGCTGGGTCCTACTCCCTGGCGCCTTCGGCCATCATCACCAGCGTCGGCAGGATGAAGAGAATGAACGCGCCCGACAGCACCAGGCCGCCCACCATGCTGACCACGAACGGCACGAGGAAGATCAGATCGTCGCTACGCTCGTAGAGCAGGGGAGACAGCCCCAGGATGGTGGTCGCGCTCGTCAGGAAGACTGCCCGGAAGCGGTGCCTCGCCGCCGCGGCCGCCGCTGCGATGGCCGGCAGCATGTCGTTCTCGCGGCGAATCACGTTGTAGCGGTCCAGCAACACCAGCGCGTCGTTGACGACCACTCCGAAGACGGCGATCAGGCCGAGTATCGACATGGCGCTCAGATCCCACCCGAGCGCCCAGTGCGCCAGGATGGCGCCGGCGAACGAAACGGGGAACCCGGCCACGGCCACGAGGGGCTTCCAGTAGCTCCGCAGAAAGGCCGCCATGAGCGCGTACATGGCGATCAGCACGACCGGCACCAGGAGCCCGAGCGTTTCCAGCATGCCCCGCTCGTTCCGTACCCCGCCCTCCGGCTCGATGGTCAGGCCGGGGTACTGCGCGAGCAATGCCGGGACGATCTCCCGCTCTACCGTCCGCCGGGCCTGGATGGGCGTGATCACCGCGGCGTCCGCTCGCGCCTCCACCGTCGCGGCCCGGTTGCCGTCGATGCGCATCAACGTCGCCTGTTGGCGGTTCTCGGTCAGGTTCGCCACCATCGACAACGGCACCTCGCCGCCGCCGGCCCGGCGGACGCGCTCGCCGGTCAGCTCGCGCAGATTGCGCCGCCGCTCCCTCGGGTACCGCACCATGACCTTGAGCTCTTCGTGGCCGCGCTGTATGCGCTGGACCTCCACGCCGTGGAAGTTGGCGCGTAACTGCATCCCTATCGCAGCAGGCGTCAGTCCCGCCGCCTCGCCGGCCGGGGTGAGCTCGATCTCGATGTGACGCTTGCCGCGCGAAAGGCTGTCGGCGATGCCGTACACGCCCGGCACCGTCGCCAGAAACGACCGCAACTCGGCGGCCGCTCTTCCCAGCGTTTCCGCGTCGTCGTGCTTGAGCGCGTAGGCGACTGTCGGCCCGATCCGGATCTGCGTGGTCTGGAACACCATTCTCTCCGGATCGGGAAGTGCGCCGATGTTCAGACGCCACGCCCGCTCGATTTCCACGGGCGACGCTTGACGCGTGGGCCGCTCGTTGAGATGGAGCCGCACGCCGGCCATGTGGCTGCGGTTGGACTCGTCCGTGCCCGTTCGCGACGCCAGGGCGTTGCCTGCGAGCACGCTGACGCCGTTGATCGATTCTCCCGGAAGCTGCTCGTTAATCGCGTAGGCGGCGTCGGCGACCTGCTCGGCGGCGGCGAGGGTGGTCTCGAACGGTGTGCCGGCCGGCAGATGCAGGTCCACCTGCACGCTCCCGGGCGGGCCCATCTCCGCATCGAAGATGATCACCCGAACCGCCTCGGATAGCAGCAGCGACACGGAGAAGAGCACCAGCGCGGCGCCGGCGGCGAGCGTCGACGAGATGTGCCGCACGGACCACGACACGGCCGGCACGACGGTGCGGTCGCGGATCGCGTCTATCCAGACGCAAACGCGGTCCTGCAGCGTACGCAACGGCTCCATGCTCCAGCGCCCTTCGTGCGAAAGATGGGCCGGCAGAATGAAGAACGCCTCGATCAGCGACACGGCGAGCACGAAGAGCGCGACGTACGGAAACACGTTCACCAACTGCATGGCGGCGGTGGTGACGAAGAGGAACGGCACGAACGCCAGGAGCGTGGTGCAGGCGCCGATGGTGATCGGACCCGCGACTGCCCTGACGCCTGCCGCGGCCGCCTCCGCCCCGCGTTTGCCGTTGTGGCGTTCGGCGGCGATGCTCTCGCCGACCACCAAGGCGTCGTCGACCACGAGGCCCACCATCAGGAAGAAGCCGACCAGCGTTCCTATGTTCAGGGTCAGGTTGGCTGGACCGAAGAACATCAACGAGCCGATGAAGGCCAACGGGATGCCGGCCGTAATCCACGCCGCGGCGCGCAGGTCGAACACCAGCAACAGCAGGGCGAAGACCAGTATCGCGCCGGCCAGCCCGTTGCGCGCGACGGACGACAACCGCTCGATGGCCGGCTGCGCCAGATCGTTCCAGACGCCGACGTGAATGCCCTGCGGAGCATCGTAGTCTGCCAGCCAGCTTCTGATGTCGGCGACCATGTCCGCGATCGACTGCCGCTCGGTGGCGTCGACGCGCACGAACACCGCGGGTGTGCCGTCGACCTCGGCGACGACGTCGTCGTCGACGAACTCGTCGCGGATCTCCGCGACGTCGCCCAGCGTCACGATGGTCCCGTTCAGCCGCGTGATGAGCGGAATGCCTTCGAACTCCTCGCCGATGCTGCGCTTGGCGACGGTGTGCAGGACGACGCCGCCGGACTCGGTGCGCAACTCTCCGAACGTGAGGTTGAGCGAGGCCCTTTGCACCGCCCTCGATACCTCGGCGAGGGACAGATCGTTGCGGCGCAGATCCTCCTCGCTCAGCTCGATTGCTATCTCGCGGTCGCGCGTCCCCCTGAGCGTCACCTGCGAGACGGAGGGCAGCTCCAGCAGCTCGCTGCGCACTTCCTCGGCCGCGAGCCGCAACGCGTCCTCGCCCACCAGCGACGACGAGACCGCCAAGGTCATCGCCTCGATGGCCAACCGCTCCAGCCTTATCTCGGGCGGCTCCGCGTTCATCGGCGGGAAGTTCTCTATGGCGCCCACCGCGTTGCGCACGTCGCTCAGAACGGCGCCGGCGTCCGCGAAGGTGGCCACCTCGATCCGTACCCGCCCGCGGCCCTCGGCGGCGGTGGCCACGACCCGCTCGACGCCGGCGAGACCGATGACGGCCTGCTCGATGCGCAGATTGACGTCCTGCTCCACCTCCTGCGGCGACGAGCCGGGCGCGCGCACGGTCACGCTGGCGGTTCGCAGATCGATTGCCGGATAGTTCTGCACGGCGAGACGGAACCCGGACGCGATTCCCCCGACGACGAGGACTACCATGAGAAGATTGGCGGCGACGGGATTCCCCGCGAAGTAGCCGATCAACCCGGTCTTCCCGGCGGCTCCCAACTGCGCGTTCCGTTCGACGTCGGTGGTGCTCATGGGCATCACTCCCTCGGTTCGTCGGCGAGGAGCCGGTATCATACAACCACCGCGGTAGTAGTCGATTACGACGGATTCGAGGGGAGACGGCGACGGATAGCTGAACTGCGCAGCGTGCGCTGCGTCCGGCCGGGTGACGTTTCGGCTTCGGGAGCGAGGGTCGATACGCAGGGGCGAGCGGCAAGATGAACCGTGCGATAGGCTGGCTGGCTCACAATCCCGTCGCGGCCAACCTCCTGATGGTTCTGATCGTCGCGAGCGGCCTGACGGGCGCCGCGAGCGTCACCGAAGAGGTGTTCCCGGAACTCGACCTGCGCCGCATCAGCATCCAGGTGCCCTACCTCGGTGCGGCGCCGGAAGAGGTCGAGTCCGGGGTCGTCGTACGTATCGAGGAGGCCGTCCAGAACATCGACGGCGTTCAGCAGATCGTGTCGACGGCGTCCGAGGGCAGCGCGTCGGTGATCGTGGAGCTCGAGACCGGCGCCGACGCCCAGCGCGTGCTCGACGAGATCACCAACAACGTCCAGGCGATCACGACGTTTCCCATCGAGACCGAGAAGCCGATCATTCGCGAGCTGGTCACCCGCAACCAGGTGACGGATGTGGCCATCGCCGGCGCCGCCGACGTCGCCACTCTCAAGTCGATCGCCGAGCTCGTGCGGGACGGACTGGTCGCCCTGCCGGAGGTCGGCCAGGTCGAGATCGTGAGCGTCCCGCCGTACGAGATCTCCATCGAGGTGTCGGAGGTGGCGCTGCGGCGTCACCGGCTCACGTTCGACCAGGTCGCGAACGCCGTTCGCCGCTCCTCGCTGGATCTGCCGGGCGGCTCGGTGCGCACCCGGCGCGGCGAGATCCTGCTGCGCACGATCGGACAGGCCTACAGCGGCGCCGACTACGAGCGCCTCGTGCTCTGGACCCGGCCGGACGGCAGTCGCCTGCTGCTGGGCGACGTGGCCACGGTCGTCGACGGCTTCGCGGAAACCGATCAGCGCGCCCGTTTCGACGAGCTTCCGGCCGTGACGGTGTCGGTCTACCGCTCCGGGGACCAGAGCGCGCTCGACGTGGCGGCGGCCGTGCGCGACTTCGTCAGGCGCGCGGACGCCTGGTTGCCCGAAGGCGTCACGCTGACGGTCTGGCAGGACCAGTCGCTGGTGCTGACCGACCGGCTGGCGATCATGTTCGAAAACGGCGCCGCCGGGTTCATGCTCGTCTTCGTCGTGCTGGCGCTGTTTCTCGACATGCGGCTCGCCTTCTGGGTCAGCCTCGGGATTCCGATCTGCTTCCTCGGCGCCGTCGCGTTGATGCCCGGCCTGAGCCTGAGCGTCAACATGGTCTCGTGCTTCGCCTTCATCCTGGTGCTCGGCATCGTCGTCGACGACGCCATCATCGTCGGCGAGAACATCCACCGCCATCAGGAACAGCACGGAGACGGTCTGCGCGGCGCCGTCGACGGGGCGCGGGAGATCGGCAAGCCGGTGATCTACGCCGTCCTGACGACGGCGGTGGCATTCATGCCGCTGCTCTTCGTGACCGGCGGGTTCGGGCAGATGTTCCAGGTCGTGCCGCTCGTCGTCGTGCCCTGCCTGCTGTTCTCGCTGATCGAATCGCTCGGCATCCTGCCCGCCCACCTCGCGCACGGCCGGCGGCGGGCGCGCGCCGGCTCCTGGCGCCGATTGCAGCAGCGCATCGCAGGCGGACTCCTCTGGTGCGTCCGCAACGGCTACGAACCGGCCCTGGACGCCGCTCTCCGGTGGCGCTATGTCGCTGCGGCGGTCGGATTGGCCGCCCTGATCCTCACTGGCGGCCTCGCGCTGGGCGGCTGGACCAACTTCCAGTTCGCACCGGCGATCGAGAACGAGTTCATGACCGCCTCGATCACGATGCCGCTGGGCACGCCGGCCGACGCCACTTCGGCGGCGGTCGCGAAGTTCGAGGCGGGCGCCGCACGGTTGCGGGCGACTCTCGAGGAGAACACCGGCTTCGACTACTTCCGGCACCTGGCGACGACGATCGGCGACCAGCCGGTGCTGGCGCGCGGAGCGACCGGCGGCCGGGTGGGACGCATCAACGCCGACGTGGTAGCCGCCTCCAACATAGGTGAAGTCACGATCGAGCTCGCGCCCGCCGAGACACGCTCGTACACCAGCGAGCAGCTCGGCCTCCTGTGGCGGGAGGAGACCGGCCCGGTCCCGGAAGCGGTCGCTATCGAATTGCGCGCGTCGCTGCTGAGCGCCGGGGAGGACGTCAACGTGGAGTTCTCCGGGCGGAACCTCGAACGTCTGCGGGCCGTCGCCGACGCGCTCAAGGGCCGGCTGGCCGAGTACGCCGGCGTCTATGGAATCGCCGATTCCATGCAGGCCGGCAAAGCGGAGATGCGGCTGGACATCCGGCCCGCGGCCGAGACGCTCGGGCTGACGCTCGAGGACCTCGGCCGCCAGGTCCGGCAGGCGTTCTACGGCGAGGAAGCGCAGCGCATCCAGCGTGGGCGCGACGACGTCCGCGTCATGGTCCGCTACCCCCGCGAGCAGCGGCGGTCGCTCGGCAACCTGGAAGCCATGCGCGTCCGCACGCCGAACGGCGGGGAGGTGCCCTTCAGCCAGGTGGCGTTGGTGGAGCCGGGGCGCGGCTTCGCCTCGATCCGGCGCATCGACCGCAGCCGGGCCGTGAACGTGACCGCGTCGGTCGATCCGCAGGTTTCGTCGGCGGGGGCCCTCGTCGCCGATCTGCGAGAGCGCATCCTGCCCCAGTTGCTCGCGGAGTTTCCGGGCGTGTTCTACGCGTTCAGAGGTTCGCAGCAGACGCAGCAGGAGGCCGTGAGCGGCCTGCGGGTCGGGTTCGTCCTGGCCGTGATCCTGATCTTCGGACTGCTCGCGATCCCGCTGCGCTCGTACGCGCAGCCGCTCATCATCATGGGCGCCATTCCCTTCGGCCTCGTGGGCGCTCTGTGGGGCCACATCCTGATGGGGCTCGACGTCACGTTCATGTCGCTGCTCGGCCTGGTCGCCCTGACCGGCGTCGTCGTCAACGACAGCCTGATCATGGTCGACTTCATCAACCGGGCGCGGCACGCCGAGGGCGCGGAGAGCCGTGGACCGGACGGCCGGCAGCCTGCCCCTGCCGGACTGGAGCACGCCATCCGTCAGGCGGGCGGGCAGCGGTTTCGTCCCATCGTCCTCACGTCGCTGACCACCTTCGCCGGCCTGGTGCCGATGATGGCCGACCGCAGCATGCAGGCGGCGTTCTTCATTCCGATGGCGGTCTCGCTCGCCTTCGGCGTGCTGTTCGCCACCGTCATCACGCTGTTCCTGGTGCCGGTCTCCTACGCGATCCTCGACGACGTGCAGCGGTTGCCGCGGCGTCTGACGGGTTCTACTCGCTGGCGCCCTCGGCCATCATCACCAGCGTCGGCAGGATGAACAGAATGAACGCACCCGACAGGACCAGGCCGCCCACCATGCTCACCACGAACGGCACGAGGAATATCAGGTCGTCGCTTCGTTCGTAGAGCATGGGCGACAGCCCGAGGATGGTGGTCGCGGTCGTCAGGAACACCGCCCGGAAGCGGTGCCGCGCGGCGGCCGACGCCGCGGCGATGGCCGGCAGCATGTCGTTCTCGCGGCGAATCACGTTGTAGCGGTCCAGCAGCACCAGCGCGTCGTTGACCACCACCCCGAAGACCGCGATCAGGCCCAACAGCGACAGGGCGCCCAGGTTCCACCCGAGTACCCAATGCGCGAGGACCGCGCCGGCGAACGCGATCGGGAAGCCGGCCACGGCCACGAGCGGCTTCCAGTAGCTCCGCAGAAAGGCCGCCATCAGCGCGTACATCGCGATCAGCACCACCGGGACCAGCAGGCCCAGCGTCTCCAGCATGGCCCGCTCGTCCCGCGCGCCGCCTTCCCGCTCGACGCTCAGGCCCGGGTACTTCGCCAGCAGTTCCGGGATGAACTCCCGGTCGGCCCTTCGCCGCGCCTGGATGGGAGTGAGCTCCGCGGTGTCCGCCCGCGCCTCCACGGTCGTGGCCCGCCTGCCGTCGATGCGCATCAACGTCGCCTGGTCGCGGCTCTCGGTCAGATTCGCCACCACTGACAACGGCACCTCGCCGCCGCCGACGCGGCGGACGCGCTCGCTGGACAGCGCGCGCAGATTGCTCCGCCGCTCGCGCGGGTAGCGCACCATCACTTTCAGCTCTTCGTGGCCGCGCTGGATCCGCTGCACCTCGAGGCCGTGGAAGTTGGCGCGCAACTGCGTCCCGATCGCGGCCGGCGTCAGGCCCGCCGCCTCGCCGGCCGGGGTCAGCGAGATATCCAGGTGCCGCTTGCCCGGCGACAGGCTGTCGGTGATCTCGTAGAGGCCCGGAATCGTCGCCAGGAAGGCCCGCAACTCGCCGGTCGCCTTCCGCAACGTCTCCGCGTCGTCGTGCTTCAGCGCGTAGGCGACGGTGGGCCGGGACCGAATGTCCGTGGTCACAACCTCCATCCGCTCCAGGTACGGGAGCTCGCCGATGTTCCGGCGCCACGCCCGCTCGATCTCCGCGGGCGACGCCTCCCGGACGGGCCGCTCGTTCAGATGGACCCGGACGCCGGCGATATGGCTGCCCCTGGACTCTCGCGCAACCGCTCGCGGCGACATGACGTCGCCGGCGAGAATGCTGACCGCGTCGATGGACTCCCCCGGAAGCTGCTCGTTCATCGCGTACGCGGCGTCCACGACCTGCTCGGCGGCGGCCAGCGTCGTCCCGAACGGCGTGCCGACCGGCAGGCGCAGGTCCACCTCGACGTTCTCGGGCGGGTTCATCTCCGCATCGAAGACAATGACGCGCACGACATCGGAGCCGATCAACAGCAGGGAAAACAGCACCAGCGCGGCCCCGGCGGCCAGCGTCGACGAGCCGTGCCGCACGGACCACGACACGGCCGGCACCACCGTGCGATCGCGGATCCGGTCTATCCAGTCGCACACGCGGGCCTGCACCGTTCGCAACGGTTCCCGGCTCCAGCGCCCCTCGTTCGAGAGGTGGGCCGGCAGAATGAAGAACGCCTCGATCAGCGACACGGAGAGCACGAAGAGCGCGACATACGGAAACACGTTCACCAGTTGCGTGACGGTGGCCGTGACGAAAAGGAAGGGCACGAACGCGAGCAGCGTCGTGCAGGCGCCGATGGTTATCGGCCCCACCACCGCCCGGGCGCCCGCGGCCGCCGCCTCGGCCCCGCGCTTGCCGTTGTCGCGTTCGGCGGCGATGCTCTCGCCCACCACCAGCGCGTCGTCGACGACGAGGCCCACCATCAGGAAGAACCCGATCAGCGTCGCCAGGTTCAGCGTCAGGCTCGCGGGGCCGAAGAACAGGAGCGAGCCGACGAACGAGAACGGGATGCCGACGGTTATCCACGTCGCGGCACGGAGGTCGAACACCAGGAGGAGCAGGACGAAGACCAGGATCACGCCGGCCAGCCCGTTTCTGGCGATCGACGACAACCGGGCGAGGGCCGGCTGCGCCTGGTCTTTCCAGACGCCGACCGCGACATCCTGCGGGGCGTCGTAGCTCGCCAGCCAGCTACGAATGTCGCCGGTCATGGCGGTGAGCGACTGCTGCTCGGTGGCGTCGACGCGAATGAACACCGCCGGCGCGCCGTTGACCTCGGAGACGATGTCGTCGTCGACGAACCCGTCGCGGACCTCCGCCACGTCGCCCAGCGTCACGATGGTCCCGTTCAGCCGCGTGATGAGCGGAATGCCCTCGAACTCCTCGCCGATGCTGCGCTTGGCGACCGTGTGCAGCACCACCCCGCCGGCGTCGGTGCGCAGCTCCCCGAACGTGAGATTGAGCGAGGCCCGCTGCACCGTGCTCGACACCTCGGCGATGGACAGGTCGTTGCGGCGCAACTCTTCCTCGCTCAGCTCGATCGCTATCTCCCGGTCGCGCGTGCCCCGCAGGGACACCTGCGAGACGGAGGGCAGCTCCAGCAGCTCGCTACGCACGTCCTCGGCCGCGAGCCGCAGCTCGTTCTCGTCCACCACCGACGACGAGACGACCAGGGTCATCGCCTCGATGGACAGGCGCGCCAGCTCGATTTCGGCGCGCTCGGCGTTCAACGGCGGGAAGTTCTCGATGGCGTCCACCGCGTTCCGCACGTCGTTCAGGACGGTGTTGTTGTCCGCGAAGGTCGCCAGCTCGATGCGTGTGCTGCCCCATCCCTCGTTGGCGGTGGTCACTACCCGCTCGACGCCGGCAAGCCCGATGACGCTCTCCTCGACGCGGCGGTTGATGTCCTGCTCCACCTCCTGCGACGACGAGCCGGGCGAGCGCACGGTCACGAGAATCGTGCGCAGATCGATTTCCGGGAAGTTCTGCACGGCGATCCCGAACCCGGACGCGATGCCACCCACGACGAAGACCGCCATGAGCAGATTGGCGGCGACCGGATTCTCCGCGAAGTAGCCGATCAGACCCTTGCGCGCGGTGGTCGCGGGCGGTGCCGTCCCCGAAGTGTCGGTGGTGGACATGCCCATGACTCCCTTCAGTTGGACGGCGGCGCCGCGTCCGTCGCCTCGACCGCCAGTCCTTCACGGGCTCCCGGCAGTGTGCCGACTACGACCCCTTCGCCCGCCTCGAACGCCTGCACCACCCAGCCGGCATCCGTCCGGCCGAGCGCCTTCGGCGCAAGCGCGCTCAGCAGGCCGTCCCGGACCACCCACACGCTGTCGCGCTCCTGCAGGACCGATTCCGGCAGCACGTACACGTCCTTGTAGACAGGACCCTCGATGGCCGCCTCCACGAACGTGCCCGGCGCGGGCAGCGAGTCGGGATGCGCATCCGCCGCGAACTTGAGGAACACGGACGCCAGGCGGGTCCTGGGAGCGACCACCGAGGAGACGCGCACCACCCGGGCCTCCCACGCCGCCATCTGGCCAACGATGCGCGCCTTCCGCCCGATCACGGGATCCAGGTACTCCAGGTCCCGCGGCTCGATGGGCACGTCCACCTGCAGCGCCCCCGGGCGGTACACGACGCCCAGGCGCGACGACGGCCCGCCGACCAGGTCCGCCGGGCCCACCAGCTCACCCACCTCGACGTCCGAGCCCATCACCCGCCCGTCGTACGGCAGGGAGATGTTCGTGCGCTCCAGTCGCAGCTCGGCCAGCTTCAGGTCGGCTTGCGCCCGCATGAGCCGCGCTTCGGCCTCCGCGATGGACGGCAGGCGGCGGACCGACTCGGACGGCTCGGCGCCCGGGTTCTCGCGCTCGAATGTCCGGATGTCCTCTTCCGCACCGGCCTGCTCGACCCACACTTGGGCCTCGGCCTCCCGGACCGCCATTGCCGCCGCCTCGACCTGCAGCTCGAACTCGGCCGGGTCTATCCGGATGAACGGCTCGTCGGCCCTGATCGACCCGCCGTTGCTGAAGTCGGGAGAGACCCAGGCGATGCGGCCCACGACCTCGGACGCCACCCGCACCCGCTCCTCCAGATTCACCGTGCCGGTCAATTCGACCGTCAGCGCCTGCTCGGTCGGGGCCGGGTGAATGACCCTGACCGTCGGCCGGGCGCTCTCGGACGCCGGACCGGACGCGGCGCCTCGGTCTACGCGGCCGGGCGCCCGTGCGAAGAACAAGGCGACCGCGATCAGGAAGACAATCGCGGCCAACTGCGCGTAGCCGCGCCATTCGGTCCCGCCGGAGCGGTTCGGTTCTTCTGCCATTTCCATGTTCCTCGGCTCAAGCCAGGTTTCGCGAGGGGGAGGCGGCTTCGAGCCCGCGCGTGTTTCCGCGATGGTCCGCGTGTCTCAGTGGGCCGCGGCGGGGGCGGTGCTTGCTGCGCGACGCCCGTTCGCGAGTGCTCACGGCAACCGGGTTTCGCAACTTCGACCTCTCTCGGACCAGAATGGGATTCTGCATGGGACAATGCTGCAAGTCAACGTGACTGCCCGAGTTGTTCAGGCTCGAGAGGGCCTTTCGCGGAGAGCAAGAACCCGAGAGGCGGTTGCGGGAGACCCACGTCGTATCGTGTTAGCACGACATTCGCCAGGGAGATCGTGGTCGACGACGCGGACTGCCATGGTTCGTCAGCCGGGTCTACGGACCGGCCCTGGAGGCCGCGCTCCGCTGGCGTTACGTCACGGCGGCGCTCGGGCTGGCCACCTTGATCCCTGACGGCGTCGTCATCGGGACCTTGCGGCGCCCGCGACCACGCCGGCGGCAACTCCTCGGACTGCTACGGAACACGGCGCCCCTCCGGCAGCGCGAACGCCAGCAGCTCGCCCGGCGCCTGCGGGCCGCCGACGGCGACCACCACGTACTGCCGGCCATCGAGCAGGTAGGTCATCGGCGTGCCGGTCTGCGGCGCCGGCATGTAGACCGCGCCGGCGTCGGCGCCGGTCGCCTTGTCGTAGGCGCGCAGCAGGGCCCCGCGCCGGCCGTCCGGGGTCGTGACGAACCCGCCGTCTGCCTCCTGCCGGCCGCCCTCGCCGGAGATGAGCAGCGTCTTCGTCGTCAGCGTGCCGATCGGTCCCTTGCGGCCGGTGCGCGGGAGGTCGACGCCCTGCAGAGCCGGGTGCTCCTTCACCCAGTCGGGCGTGTCGCCGTGGGCCACCTGCCAGACGATCTCGCCGCGGTTCAGGTCGATGGCGGTGATCCGGCCCCACGGCGGCCGCATCAGCGGGAGGCCCTGGACGGTCATGCCGGGGCCGCCGGCCGGCAGGTTGAGGAAATCCATGTCCGAGCGGCGCGGGTCGTTCTGCATCGAGAGGATGCGGCTCAGGGTATGGGAGAAGACGTAGAGGATGCCGGTTTCCGGGTCGTAGGAGCCGCCGGGCCAGTTGGCGCCGTTGGGGACGAACAACGTCCCGAGCTTGTCGCCGTCCCCGCGCGTGATCGGCGGCGTGAAGACCGGGCCGAAGCGGTACTGC
Source organism: Acidobacteriota bacterium (assembly GCA_009861545.1). Lineage (NCBI taxonomy): Bacteria > Pseudomonadati > Acidobacteriota > Acidobacteriota bacterium. The sequence continues at coordinate 59,304 of VXME01000118.1, forward strand.
TGGACGATGCGCAGCGCCTCGGCTTCCAGCTCCGGGGTCAGGTCGATGATCTCCTCCAGCTCGAACCCCTGGCGCTCGAAGGGCGGCGGCCTGGTGGGGAAGGGCTGGGTG
>VXME01000119.1 GCA_009861545.1 Acidobacteriota bacterium
CATTCTGTAACTTACGGGTAGCCGCCTCGAGTTTCTTGGGACACTAGTGGGTACGGCCACGTACGGCGCGTTGAGCGTGGTCAGGGATTCGCGGCAGCCCGGGTCGTAGAGAACGGTCTCGAAGTTCTTCCTGATATCCGGGCCATTCCGAGTCGAGCATGGCGAACCACGCGGTGTCGCGGTTCCGCTTCTTCACGATGCAGTGCTGCCGGAAGATGCCCTCGAAGCGGAAGCCCAGTCGCGCTGCGGCGGTCCTGGACCGGGCGTTCAAGGCATCGCACTTCCACTCGACGCAGCGGTAGCCCAGCCGGTCGAAGCTCTCGCTGAGCATCAGGTAAACGGTCTCCGTGTTCACGGCGGTTCTTTGGGCGGCGGGAACGTACCAGATGTGGCCCAGCTCCAGCCGGCGATGGGTCGGGACCATGTTCATGAACGCCGCCATGCCGACCGGGGAGCCCGAAGACTGCCCGCGGACGAGCCACCACTGCGGGTCTCTCGAGCCCGCGACGAGGCGCACCATCGCCGAGCGCATGGCGTCCGCGCTCTCGAACGGGCCGTAGGCCATGTAGGTCCACTGCCCGGGGTCGGCGTGCTCGCAATGGGTGGCGTCGAACAGGAGAGCGGCGTCGCGCGCGGCGTCGGGGTGCTCAAGCCGGACTGTCATGCCCTCCATCGGCCGTCCGCCCGGCAACTGGCAGGGAGCAGGGTCGACCACCAGTGGGCGACCGGAGGTCCGTCGTCCGTGGGGAGCCGATCGGCTGGCGGCGCGCTCACCTTCCCTCGCCCGGGGCGTCCGGCCGGACGTACCGCAGGAGGGCGCCTCCGAAAGCGACGACCGCGCCGTACACCGTCCCGTCGCCGGCGACGGTCACCCCCTCGGGATTCGAGCCGTCGATGAACCAGTCGAGCGATCCGGTTCGCAGGTTGCCGATCCGGATGCCGTACTCCCAGCCTGGATGCTGACCGTTGCGCGACGAGGCGGAGTCGGCGACGTAGACCGTGTCGTCGGCGGCGATGTGGAGGCCGCTCGGCCGGCTGTACTGGTAGAACTCCTCGATGAACGCGCCGTCCGTGTCGAACACCTGGAGGCGGTCGTTGCCCCGGTCCGCGACCACGACGCGACCGCGCGAGTCGAGAGCGATGGCGTGCGGCGTGCGGAACTGGCCCGGTCCGCCGCCGTGCGAGCCCCATTCGGCGAGATAGCTCCCGTCCGGCGCGAACTTGACGACGCGCGCCGTCGTGTGCGGCCCGGCCCCGGGGAGCTGGCCGCCGTGGCCGTCGGCGACGTAGATGGTCCCGTCCGCCGCGACCACCACGTCGCATGGCTGGTCCAGGGTGCTCTGTCCGGCGGCGCCGACGCCGGGCGTGCCCAGTGTCATCAGCAGCTCGCCCCGCGGGCTGAACTTCATCGCCACGTGGCCCTTGCCCTCGCGATGGGGATCCACGCCGTCGGGCCCCTGCGCGTCGGTCACCCAGACGTTGCCGTCGGGGTCGACGTGCAGCCCGTGCGGCTGGATCATGAGTCCGGCGCCGAAGCTGGCGACGAGGTTGCCCGCCGGGTCGAACTTCAGGACCGGGTCGAGATCGACGCCCGCGCAGGAGTTGCCGCCGCAACGCTCGGCGACCCACACGTGGCGCCCGTCCCGGTCCATGTCCACGCCGCCGGTCGAGCCCCATTCGCGGCCTTCCGGCAGCTTCGCCCAACCGTCGACGGTCGCGTAGGGATTCGGGGCGTCGTTTTGAGGCGCGATGTCGGGCTGTGCAGCGGCAGGACCCGCTGCCCCGACGAGCGCGCCGAGCGCAAGGGACAGCGCTGCCGGGAGCCTGGGCGCGCGGAGCCTGGATGCCATGAGTGCCATCGTCATTCCCGAACCGTAGCACGCACGCGCGGCGGACGCGGGTTCAGCCGTCCAGCGCGGCCAGCCTCTCGCGCGCCTCGCGCGCCGGCTCGTATTCCGCGTCGGCGTTCTCCCACGCCGCGAGAGCCCGTGGCAGGTGCTCGACGGCACCGGCGGCGTCGGACCTCCGTTCCAGCACGCGTAGAGCGCGATGGAACGGGGGCACGCGGCGCTCGAGGAGATTCGTCATCAGAGAGGCCATCGCCTGCAACGTAGCCGGATGTCGGCCGGCGGTCAAGACCGGGCCGGGACGTTGCTCGCGTGCGTGAAGGAGGCAGCCGCCCGTGTATCCGCACCAGTGCCAGCGGTTGCCACCGGGAGCGAGTCCGAGCCGTAGCGATACGGCGGGACGGTTACGTCGTCACACCAGGGGCTTCAGATCGCCCAGCATGGTGGGAACGAGCTCGGCGACGGTGGGATGAATGTGCACCGCACGTTGAATGACCGTGTACGGCGCCTTCGCGTACATGACGTCGAGGATGGCGTGGACGGCTTCGTCGCCGCCGACGCCGAGAATGGCGGCGCCGAGGATCTGCTTGTTCGAGGCGTCGACCAGCACCTTCATGAACCCTTGCGTCTCGCCGCGCTGGACTGCGCGCCCGACTTTCGTCATCGGCCGTTTGCCCACCAGCGCCGGGCGTCCCGACGCCCGCACCTGTTGCTCCGTCATCCCGACGCGGCCGAGGGGCGGATCGATGAACAGGCCGTAGCAGTCGATCCGGTCCGACACGCGGCGGCGGTCGCCGTGCAGCAGGTTCGCGGCCACGATCTCGTAGTCGTTGTAGGCGGTGTGGGTGAATGCGCCGCGGCCGTTGCACTCGCCGAGCGCCCACACGCCGGGGACACCCGTCGCGAGCGTGTCGTCGACGCGTACGTGACCACGCGCGTCCACTTCGACGCCGGCGGCTTCCAGGCCGAGGTCATCGGTGTTGGGACGGCGTCCCGCGGCCACGAGAAGCATGGATCCGGTCACGCGGGGCGGGCCGTCGTCGCAGGTGACGCCGGCGACAATCCGGTCGTCGAGCGTGTCGACGCGCACGCAGTCGGCGTTGAGGCGGACCTCGACACCCTCTGATTCGAGAATCTCCCTGACGGCCGACGACACGTCGGCCGACTCGCGCGGGAGCAGCCGGTCGCCCCGGTGAATCAGCGTCACGCGGCTGCCGAACCGCCGGTACATCTGCGCGAACTCGATGCCGATGTAGCCGCCTCCGATGATGACGAGGTGCTCCGGCAGCGAGTCGACCGCCATCATGCCCGAGTTGGTCCGGTAGGGGACCCGGTCGAGTCCGGGGAACGCGGGGACGTGAGCGCGCGCCCCGACGTTGATGAAGATGCGGTCGGCCTGGAGGATTCGATCCTCTACCCGTATGGTGCGCGGACTCTCGAAGCGCGCATGACCGGTATGCACGGTCACGTTGTCGAGGGCCCGGAGCCACTTCTCGACGCCCTCGCTCGAACGACGCACGATGGCGTCCTTGCGCGCCTTGACCTTCTTCATGTCGATCGACACGCCGCCGCCGATGATGACGCCGAACTCGCCGGCGCGCCGCGCGACGTGGGCGGCGTGAGCGCTCGCCACCAGCGCCTTCGTCGGGATGCAGCCGACGTTGACGCAGGTCCCGCCGAAGCGGTGCCGTTCCACGACCGCCACCCGCATGCCGGCGCCCGCCAGGGCCGCGGAGAGACTGGGGCCCGCCTGACCGGTTCCGATCACGATGGCGTCGTACGAGTTCATGTCTTGGCTCCCATTGGCGTGTGTTTGAAAAGCACCGTTGTGAGACGATCATTCCGAGTCGGAAGATGACGCGCAAGTACCTGGGCGAGGAGTAGTGAGAGATGCCACTCGATGCCGACGAGCGTGAGCTTCTGGAGTCGGTCGAACGCGGAGAATGGCGGTCCACGCGGGGATTCGCACACCAGCAGACCGAGTACGCGCGCCGGGCGGCGGCGACGTTCCGCAAGGATCGCCTGATGGACATCTTCACGGACGACGCCGGGCGCAGGATTCGGCGTGAGCGGGCACCCGCGACGCTGCGCTATGATGGCCGGCACGTCGACAGACCCAACAGCGTGGCATGAAGGGGCAACCTATGCGCGATCGAACACGGATGCGGAACAATGCGGCCGGTGCGGTGGGGACGGTCACCCTGGCCCTGGTCCTTGCGGCAGGCGCGCCGGCGCTGGCCCAGCGGGGCGCCCCGGCCAACGGCGAGTGGCCGACCTACGGCGGCGATCTCGGCGGCACGAAGTACTCCCCGCTCGACCAGATCGACCGCACCAACTTCGGCGACCTGGAGATCGCCTGGCGCTGGCTGTCTGCCGACGCCTTCCTGAGCATCGACACGCCGGACGGCGGCGAGTGGTGGGCCGACTCGCGGCTCATCTTCGAGGAGCTGCTGCGCCGCGATCCCGACCGCTGGCGGGACGCGCAGCCGCCCTACATCACGAACCTGAAGGCGACGCCGCTGATGGTGGGCGGGCGGCTGTTCATCAACATGCCGACCTCGCAGGCCGCGTCCATCGACGCCGAGACGGGGGAGACGCTGTGGGTCTACAACCCCAAGACCTACGAGGAGGGCACCACGACGATGACCGCGCGCTGGAACCAGCGCGGGGTGGCGTACTGGTCGGACGGTCCGGCACGGGAGGACGAGCGCATCCTGTTCGGGACCGGCAACGGCTACCTGATCTGCGTCGACGCCAAGACCGGCCGTCCCTGCGCGGACTTCGGCGACGACGGCTGGGTCGACCTGACCGAGGGCATCCCGCGCGCCGAGCGCGGCAGCCGCGACTGGCTGAACGCCTTGCTCTATTCGGTGCAGTCGCCGCCGCTCGTCGTCGGCGACACGATCGTCACGCCGTCGTCCATCTCGTCCTACAACATCACCCGGGAGGCGCCTCCCGGCTGGATGCGCGGCTTCGACGTGCGCACCGGGAGCATGAAGTGGATGTTCCACACCATCCCGCAGGGGGACGAGTTCGGCAACGACACCTGGGAGGGCGACTCCTGGCGCGTGACCGGAAAGGTCGGCGTCTGGTCGTTCATGAGCGCGGACCCGGAGCTGGGGCTGCTGTATCTGCCCACCAACACCCCGGCGCCGGATTACTACGGCGGCCACCGGCTCGGCGACAACCTGTTCGCCGAGAGCGTCGTCGCCCTGAACATCGAGACGGGGGAGCGCGAGTGGCATTTCCAGGCGGTCCATCACGGCCTCTGGGACTGGGACTTCCCGGCCGCGCCGAATCTGCTCGACGTGGTGGTCGACGGCCGGCCGGTGAAGGCCTTGGCGCAGGTCAGCAAGCAGGGCTTCCTCTACGCCTTCGACCGGGCCACCGGCGAGCCGATCTGGCCGATCGAGGAGCGCGCGGTGGCGACCGACACCAACGTGCCGGGTGAGCGGCCGTCGCCGACGCAGCCGTTCCCGACGAGGCCGGCGCCGTTCGAGTACCAGGGTGCGGTGATCGACGACCTGGTCGACTTCACGCCGGAGATCCGCGAGATGGCGATCGAGGCGGTCGAGGGCTACCGGCTCGGCCCCATCTTCACACCGCCGATGTGGGACGGGACCATCCAGCGGCCGAGCGCCGGCGGCGGCGCCAACTGGTCGGGGGCTGCGGTCGACCCGGAGACGGGCATTCTCTACGTGCCCTCCAACAACGCCTATTCGGTCATGCAGTACCGCGAGCCGGAGCCGGACGAAGAGGCCACGCTGGCCGTTATCGAGCGGCGCGGACCAACCCGCACCCGGCCGCAGATGCCGCAAGGGCTGCCGCTGTTCAAGCCGCCCTATTCGCGCATGACCGCCATCGACATGAACACCGGCGAGCACGTCTGGATGAAGCCGATGGGCAACGGCGACCGCATCCGCAACCACCGCCTGCTGCGCGACCTCGACCTGCCGCCGCTCGGCGGCGACAGCAGCCGGGCGGGGCCGCTGCTGACGCCGGACATCCTCATCTACGCGCTGACCACCGGCGGAACGAACGACGGACCGCGCCTGGTGGCGCTCGACAAGGCGACGGGCGAGGAGCTGGCGCAGATTGACCTGCCGGGCGGCGCGATCGGGACGCCGATGACCTACCTGGTCGACGGGCGGCAGTACATCGCGCTGACGGTCGGCGGCGGCCGCGTGCCGGAGCTGATCGCGCTCGCGCTTCCTTGACACCCGCAATCGCCCGCGACGGCTGTTGATGCGTTCGGCCCCGTGGCGGAGCCCGCGGCTCGGGCCCTGGTCGTCGCCACCGGCTCGGGCCCTGGTCGTCGCCACCGGCT
>VXME01000120.1 GCA_009861545.1 Acidobacteriota bacterium
ACTGCGTGCCGTCCTGCATCGTCGTCCAGAGCAGGCCGACGAACGCGGCGCACAGGATGCCGGTGGTCAACAGGATCTTCACGGCTTTGTCAGGCATGGGTTGCACTCCCTGCTTGCGGTTACCCTTGTGCTTCGACAAGAGCAAGTGTAGCACGTCTCCTGTCGAAGTGCAAGGTAAACGTGCGGCAGGGACCGCCCGTGCCCTGCGGCAGGTCGAGACGGTCGGCTGTCATTGGTCCGCCGGCTGGTTCTTCGGCGGTGCCGGTGCGCCGGGATACCCGCCATCGACGCGGTCCAGGCGGAAATCGGGCGGCAACGCGATGTCGACCTTCCGTTGCAGGTCTGTCGACCCGGTCTCTGCCGGCGCTAGTTCGGTGTGCACCGTATCGGGGAACGTGAAGCCGTCGCCGGTGATGAGCAGGTCCGTCAGAAAGGCGATTCCGGCCATCCCGGCGAAGGCCGCCAGCGGCCAGGACGGCTGGTTCGATGCCGAGGACCTCAGAAAGGCTCCGGCCTTCCCTCGGAAAGCCGCTTCCGGTCCTGCCGGTACGAGGGCGGCACTCAGCAGGGCAGGCACCACGAGATTGGCGATCCACCATCGGCTGAGGGATCGCCTGGGCCGGACCACCCGCGGTGCGAAGCCGTCCTTCTGGAGCCGGATGGCCGCTTCGCCGTCGCTGCGACGCAGCAGGACGTCGGTTGGCGTGCTGCCCGTTCCCTCCGAATCCACGATGACTTCCGCCGCCGGCGGGTCGGAGACGATGGTGACGGGTTGCGTGGACGGGTTGACGAAGGTCGCGCAGCCGGTGGAGATTGCGAGCACGGCGACCAGCAGCCCGCGGTTCGACGACGACGTCTTCATTGGGTCTTCCTTGTACTTCGACAAGAGCGAGGATAGCACGGCTCTTGTCGAAGTGCAGCGGCAAGTGTGCCGTGGCGACTTCGTCCGATCGCCGTCCGCGCGGCATCCCGAGGTTGCGAACGTGCCTGCTACTCGGCGCGCTGAAAACCGCGCCTCGTCGTCGAGCCCATCCTCGAAACGCTCCCGCTGGATCCCGGCGGTGAGGAACGAACGCAGCCGCGAGAACACGTCACGCCTCGTCCGGGGTCGCGCTGAGAGCCGCCTGCATGGCGGCGGCCAGCCGTTCCCAGCCTGCCGCATCTTCCTTGAAGCGTTGCCGCCCGGCGCGGGTCAGCCGGTAGTACTTGGCGCGGCGACGGTTCTCGCTCTCGCCCCATTCCGACTCGATCAGGCCCTGGTGCTCCAGCCGGTTGAGCGCCGGGTAGAGGGAGCCCTGCGGCACGTCGAGGGCCTCGCCCGAGATCTGGCGGATCCGGAGCAGCACGCCGTAGCCGTGCAGCCGTTCCAGCGAGATGGCCTTGAGGATCAGCAGGTCGAGGGTACCGGGGAGCACGCCGGCGGACTTGGGGTCCATTGAGTCTCCTAGATTTTCTAGGAGACTAGCACGTCATTCCTAGCCGTGCAAAGGGAGAATCAAGGTCCAAGCCACACCTGTTCCTGTTCCCAGCGGCTGAACTCGTCCCGCGAAACCGGACGGCGCTCATAGCCGTGCCGATGGCGCAGCTCGTTCAGCACAGCCTGCGAGCGCGGTTTCATACCGCGCAAGCTCCTCCGGCGGGGGAAGCGGTCCCTGAAATGCTTGGATGCGCTGAACGGAAATCTGCTCGACTGTCGCCGCGGACCGATCCTCGGGATGGACCGGGTCAGGAGTCTCGACTCGCGCGGGAGCTCGCTGGGTCTGGTGGCGTTGCCGTTTTCCACTCACGCTCCACCACCGTCATCGCACCGGCGAGATCCTGCCCGGTGATTCGCCAGTCGCTGTAGATCGCCCGCGCATCGGCAAGGTCGTCGCTGGGGCTGTCGTTGTACGTGTCGAACACGCCGAAGAGGTCGAACACGCGCGCGGCTCCGGACCAGACGGACGGCATCGCGAAAAGGTAGTCGGTTCGCATAAGGCAACCAGAGCGTATCAGTACGCTTCACTGTCTGTACTACAGGAATCGCCCCAGCGGTCAGTCCGCTTCCTTCACCGCCGCGATCAGGTCCAGCACCGCCTGCTTGCCGTCGCCGAAGAACATCAGCGTGTTGTCGGCGGCGAAGAGCGGGTTGGGGATGCCGGCGAACCCGGGGGAGAGGCTGCGCTTGATGACGACCACGGTGCGCGACTGGTCGACGTTGAGGATCGGCATGCCCGCGATGGGGCTTCCCGGGTCGGTGCGGGCGTCGGGGTTGACGATGTCGTTGGCGCCGATGACGAGGCTGACGTCGGTCTGCTCGAACGAGGGGTTGACGGCGTCCATCTCCTTGAGCTTGTCGTAGTCGACGTCCGCCTCGGCCAGCAGGACGTTCATGTGGCCCGGCATGCGGCCGGCGACCGGGTGGATGGCGTACTCCACCTCGACGCCGCGCGATTCGAGCAGGTTCGCCAGGTCGCGCACCTGGTGCTGCGCCTGCGACACCGCGAGGCCGTAGCCCGGCACGATGACCGCCCGGCGCGCGCCGTCGAAGAGCATCGCCACCTCTTCGGCGGAGGTGCTCTTGACCCGACCGGCGTAGATGGCGTCGGCGTCCGACTTCGATCCGCTGCTCTCGGCTATCGCCCCGACCAGCACGTTGATCAGGGACCGGTTCATCGCCTTGCACATGATCCGCGTCAGGATGAGGCCGGAAGCGCCGACCAGCGACCCGGTGATGATCAGGATGTTGTTGCTGAGCACGAACCCGGTCGAGGCGGCGGCCAGCCCCGAGTAGGAGTTGAGCAGGGCGATGGCGACCGGCATGTCGGCGCCGCCGATGGGAATCGTCAGCAGGATGCCGAGGACGGAGGCGATGGCGACCAGGGCGGCGTAGTAGCCGATGGGACCGAGGTCCCCCAGACCGGCCCCCGCCACCACCATCACGCCGCAGCCAAGGGCCGCGAGGCCGAGGAGCGCGTTCAGCGCCTGCTGGCCGGGGAAGAGCACCGGCCGGTCGGGCAGCAGCAGCCCGCGCAGCTTGTCGAACGCCACGAGGCTGCCCCAGAAGGTGACCGAGCCGATGAGCCCGGAGGCGACGGTGGCCACCGTGGTCTGGGCAAGCGGATCGGTCGTGCCCACGAGCACCGCGCCGGCCACCAGCGCCGAGGCGCCGCCGCCGAAGGCGTTCAGCAGCGCCACCATCTCCGGCATCGCGGTCATCTCGATGCGCAGCGCCAGCGTGGCCCCGATCGCCGCTCCGAGCACGACCCCGCCGAGGATCAGGCCATAGGCCTCGCTGCCGGTGCCGAGGATCTCCTGGTCGAGCAGCGTCGCCACCACCGCCAGCAGCATCCCGGTGGCGCCCAGCAGGTTGCCCCGCACCGCGGTGCGCGGATGGGTCAGGCCGCGGATGCCGAGGATGAACAGTACCGAGGCCGCCAGGTAGGTGAGATTGATGACGCTGTCCACAATCGATTCCGTTCATCCGCGGGCGCCGGCCGGATGTCTGCGCCGCGGGAGTCTCGCGCCGGCGGTGCTTCCGGCGCACCGTGAGGTCGCGCCTAGTCCTTCTTCCGGAACATCCCCAGCATGCGGTGGGTTACCAGGAATCCGCCGACCACATTGATCGTCGCGATCACGAGCGCGAGGAAGCCGAGGATCGTCGTCGTCTCGTTGGACGAGGCGACCGAGAGCATCGCGCCGATGATGGTGATGCCCGAGATGGCGTTGCTCCCCGACATCAGCGGGGTGTGCAGCAGCGGCGGCACCTTGGTGATGATCTCGAAGCCGACGAAGACCGCCAGCATGAAGATGGTCAGCAGCGGAATGAGCGCGTCCATCGGAACGATGCTTCCTCCTTCATGTCGCCTGCCCGTCGGCCCCGAGCAGCTCCCGCACGCGCGGGTGCACCACCCGGCCCTCGTGCGAAACCAGCGTGCCGGCCGTGATCTCGTCGTCGAGGTCGAGGGCCAGCGCGCCGTCCTTCACCAGGTGCAGCAGCAGCGTCGAGATGTTCTTCGCGTACATCTGCGAGGCGTGGTACGGCACCGTCGACGCGAGGTTCGTCGGGCCGAGGATGGTGACGCCGTTCGCCGACGTCACGGTCTCGTCGCCCTTCGTGAGCTCGCAGTTGCCGCCCCGCTCCGCGGCCAGATCGACCACCACCGACCCCGGCGCCATCCCGGCCACCATCTCTTCCGTCACCAGGATCGGTGCGGTCTTCCCCGGTACGAGCGCGGTCGTGACGACCACGTCGCTGTTGGCCACGACGCGGGTCATGGTCTCGCGCTGCCGGCGGTAGAACGACTCGTCCTGCGCCTTCGCGTAGCCGCCGGCATCCTCCGATTCGCTGGTCTCGAGCGGCAGCTCGACGAAGTTGGCGCCGAGGCTCTCGACCTGTTCCTTCACCGCCGGGCGCACGTCGTAGGCCTCCACCCGCGCGCCGAGACGGCGCGCCGAGGCGATCGCCTGCAGGCCGGCCACCCCGGCCCCGACCACGAAGACCCGCGCCGGCGTGATCGTGCCCGCCGCGGTCATCATCATCGGGAACATCCGCGGCAGGGCGTCGGCCGCGAGCAGCACCGCCTTGTAGCCGGCGATGGTCGCCATCGACGACAGCGCGTCCATGCTCTGGGCGCGCGTGATGCGCGGGATGAGCTCCATGGAGAACGCGCTGACCCCGCGCTCGGCCACGGCCCGGGCCGCGGCAGGCTCACCGAGGGGCTCGGAGAAGCCGATGACGGCCTGTCCCGCCCGCAACAATTCCGCGTCCGCGCGGCCCGCTTCTCCGGCCGCGCCGGGACTCCGCACCTGCAGGACAACCTCCGCCTCGGCGAAGAGCTGCGCGTGCGAATCGGCGATCCGGGCGCCCTTCTCGGTATACGCCGCGTCGGGGAACCCGGCCGCCGCGCCCGCCGATCCCTCGACCAGGACGTCGAGCGACGCCTTGGCCAAGGCCGGCAGGGCCCCGGGCGCCAGCGCCACGCGGCGCTCGCCCGGGAACGTCTCTTTCGGGACGCCGACGATCATGGCAGCCGGTACGCGGTCAGCGCCCCGCCGTGGCCGCCGCCGCTCGTCGCCACGACGATGTACTGCTTCCCGTCCATCGTGTAGGTCATCGGCGACCCGGTCTGCTGCGTCGGCATCTGCACCGCGCCGAGCTCCTCGCCGGTCATCTTGTCGTAGGCCCGGAGCATGGCGCCGTTTACGCCGTCCTCGTTCGTGAAGTTGCCGCCGTCGCCCGCGATCACCAGCGTCTTCGTGACGAGCGTCCCGACCCGTCCCGGCCGGCCCGTCCGCGGGATGTCGACCCCCTGCAGCAGCCGGTGGTTGCGGATGTTGTCGGCGGTCTCGCCGTGGGCCACCTGCCACAGGATCTCGCCCTCGTTCAGGTCGATGGCGGAGATGCGGCCCCAGGGCGGCTTGATGATCGAAATGCCCTCGACGTTCAGCGCATCCTGCCGCGCACTGACCCCCTCGGGCCGGCCGCGGATGAAGTTCATGTCCGACCGCTCGGGGTCGTTGATCAGCCCGAGGTTCGTCACCTCGGTCTTCGAGTACTGGTAGAAGATGCCGGTCTCGGGGTCGAACGAGCCGCCCGGCCAGTTGACGCCGCCGGTCGACGCCGGCACCTGCAGCGTGCCGTAGGTCCCGTCCGCCGTCCCGACCGAGGGGGGCGTGTAGATGGAGCGCCCGTAGCGGAAGCGGCTGAGGACCTCCAGCGCGCGCTCCTTGAGCTCCGGCGTGAAGTCGACCAGGTCGTCGGGTCCGATGCCCTGCTGGTCGAAGGCCGGCGGCTTCGTCGGATGCGGCTGGGTCGGCGCCAGGACCTCGCCGGGGATGTCCGAGGCCGCGACCGGCTGCTCGAGGATGGGCCAGACCGGCTCGCCGGTCTCGCGGTCGAAGACGAAGAGCCACGACTGCTTGGTCGGCAGCACCACCGCCTTGATGTCGCGCCCGTCGACCGTGATGTCCGCCAGCACGGGGCCGGCCGGCAGGTCCCAGTCCCAGACGTCGTGGTGCGTGATCTGGAAGTGCCAGCGCCGCTCGCCGGTCTCGAGGTCGAGGGCGACCAGGCTGTCCGAGAAGAGGTTGTCGCCCAGCCGGTGCCCGCCGTAGTAGTCGTTGGTCGGCATCTCCACCGGCAGGTAGACCATGTTCAGCTCGGGGTCGATCGTCATCTGGGCCCACACGCCGGCGTTGCCGGTGTAGCGCCACGAATCGCCTTCCCAGGTGTCGTTTCCGAACTCGTCGCCGAGCGGGATGGTGTGGAAGATCCACTTGCGCTCGCCGGTGTTCACGTCATAGCCGCGGATGAAGCCCTTGACGTTGGTCATCGAGCGGGGGGCGCCCCCAGGGAGGTGCGCGGCGCCGATGACGATGGTGCCGTTGACCGCGACCGGCGCCGCGTGCAGGCCGATCTCGCCGGTGACCAGGTCGATATCCTGGTCCAGGTTCCGCTTCAGGTCGACGATGCCGTCGCTGCCGAAGTCGTCCAGCAGCCGGCCGGTCTTCGCGTTCAGGCCGATCAGGTGGTAGCCGGGGGTGACGTAGAAGATCTTCCCGTCGCCTCCGTCGTCCAGCCAGGTCAACCCGCGGCCCGACAGCCGGCGCGGCGCGGCCTCGCCCCGCTCGCCTTCGTCGTAGCGGTGGAACCAGAGCAGCTCGCCGGTGGCCGCGTCGAGGGCGACCGCCGCCCGCCGCGTGCCGACCGTGGCGTACAGCATGCCGTCGACCATGAGCGGCGTCGCCTGCAGGCGGAACTCCGGACCCGTTCCGAAATTGTCGGTGTTCAGCGTCCAGGCGACTTCCAGGTCGTTGAAGTTGTCGCCGTCGATCTCGTCGAGGGGCGAGTACCGGGTATGGGCCAGGTCGCCGCCGTAGCTCGGCCACTCCCCGTTCCGGGTCCCCTCTTCCTGTGCCGTGACGCCGGCATGCGCCCCAACGAGGCAGGCGGCCAGAGCCGCAATCCAGGCGTATCGGAAACGGACGTGTCGCATTCGGGATCCTCCGTGTTGCCGCAACACGAAAGCATACCGCGCCCCCGCCGGTGCCGGCCAGAGGCGGCGCTTTCGGGGTAGCATGAGAACCCCTCGGCGGCTCGACAGGCGCGCCGCGGTGAACCACCCCGGAGGAGAACATGCAGAGATCGAAGCTCGTGCGGATCGTGGCGATTGCGTTCGTGCTGGCGGCGCTGGCCACCGCGGCGGCGGCCCAGGGGCGCGAACTCCAGACGGTCGAGTTCTTCAGCCCCGCGGTCGACCGCACCATGAAGTACAACATCCTGCTCCCGGACGACTACGACGCGTCGACCGAGCGCTACCCGGTGCTGTACCTGCTGCACGGCCTGACCCAGAACTACACGGTCTGGGGTCTCGCCAACGGCGCGCCATTCTACGCCGGCCTCTACGATGATCTCATCGTGGTGATGCCCGACGCCGGCAACTCCTGGTACATCAACTGGGCCGCAAGCGGGGACGGGCAATCCAACAACTTCGAGGACCACGTCATCCAGGACGTCGTCAGCCACGTCGACTGGAACTTCCGGACCATCGCGCGCCGCGAGGGGCGCGCCATGACGGGCCTGTCGATGGGCGGCTTCGGCGCCATCACGATGGGCTTGCGCAACCCGGAGATGTTCATCTCCATCGGCAGCACGAGCGGGGCGCTGGAGTACGGCCGGCAGGCCGCCGCCCGCATGCGGGGCGAGATGCCGCCCCGGGAGCCGCGCCAGCGGACGCCGGCGCAAGAGGCCCGGCGCCGGCAGCCGAACCCGTTGATCGGCGTCGACGGCTTCAGCAGCCAGGTCGAGCGGACCCCTCTCGGCACGATGTTCGAGACGCCGGAGCAGGCCGACGCCTACGACCCGTTCACGCTGATCAAGCAGGTCCCGCGCGAGGATCTGCCGCACATCTACCTGGACTGCGGCACCGAGGACCGGCTGATCGTGGGGGCCCGGAAGCTGGCCGCCTACATGATGGAAGAGGACATCCCCTTCGATTACATGCAGATGCCCGGGCGCCACAACGCGGCCTACTGGATCGAGGCGATCGGCCGCATCATGGGTGTGCAGTACGAAGTGATGCAGCGCGCGCTCGGCCAGCGGCCCTTCGGGCAGCGGCGCGCGACGAACTGAAGGCACTCGGGAAGCCCGATGCGCAGATCGCTCGCCGTCGGTCCCGTGTTGTTGATGGCGTGGGTGGCCGGCGCTGCGCCGGCTCACGCCCAGGCGCCCGACGGCGAGGTGCTGTTCGAACAGCACTGCGCCGCCTGTCACCTCGCCGACGTCATCCCGCGCGCGCTGGCGATCGACAACATGCGGGCGCTGCCGCCGGGGGCCATCGTCGGTGCGCTGACCGACGGGGCGATGCAGCAGCAGGGGGCGGAGTTGAGCGCGGCCGAGCGGCGCGCGATCGCAGAGTTCATCACCGGGCGGCGTGTCGCGGAGGACGCCGCCCTCGCCGCCGGCGGTTGTGCCGTGTCGCCGGCCGCCGCGGGCTGGTCCGGACTGGACCGCGGCGCCCGGTGGAACGGCTGGGGCGTCGACGTCGCGAACAGCCGTTTCCAGCCGGCCGAGCACGCCGGGCTCGAGGCGGAAGACGTGCCCGGCCTGCGGCTCCAGTGGGCGTTCGGTTACCCCAACTCGGCCACCGCGCAGTCGCAGCCGACGGTGGTGGGCGGTCGTCTGTTCGTCGCCAGCGAGCGGGGCGTGGTCTACGCACTCGACGCGAAGACCGGCTGCACGCACTGGACGTTCGCGGCGCAGAGCGGGGTCCGCAGCGCCATGACCGTGAGCCGCCTGCCGGATCGCCGGCACGCGCTCTTCTTCGGCGACTTCAACGCCAACATCTACGCGCTCGACGCGGCGACCGGGGCCGAGATCTGGCGCCGCGAGGTCGAGACGCACGAAGGGGCCCGCATCACCGGGGCGCCGGTATACCACGCGGGCCGCCTGTACGTGCCGGTCTCCTCCCTCGAGGAGCTGCTGGCCGCCAACCCCGAGTATCCCTGTTGCACGTTCCGAGGGAGCATCGCCGCCCTCGACGCGGCAACCGGCGACACGATCTGGCAGAGCTTCACCATCCCCGAGACGCCCCGGCCGCGCGGGCGCAACCCGGAGGGCTTCTTTCTCATGGGCCCGTCCGGCGCCGCGGTGTGGTCGGCGCCGACCGTCGACGCGAAGCGCGGGCTCGTCTACGCCGCGACCGGCAACGCCTACACGGAGCCGGCGGCCGACACGAGCGACGCGATCATCGCGTTCGACAGCGATACCGGTGCGATTCGCTGGACGAACCAGTTGACGCCGGACGACGCGTTCATCCTCAACTGCGGCGGCGGCAACCCGAACTGTCCGGACGACAGCGGTCCCGACTTCGACTTCGGCGCGTCGCCGGTGCTGGTGACGACGGGTGACGGCCGCGACCTGCTGGTCATCGGCCAGAAGGCGGGCGTGGGCTATGCCCTCGATCCGGATCGCGACGGCGCCATCGTCTGGCGTTACCGGCTGGGCGAGGGCGGCGAGCTCGGCGGCATCGAGTGGGGCTTCGCGGTGGACGGCGAGAAGGCGTACTTCGCCAATTCGGACTACCTGACCCCCGAGCCCGGGGGGCTCGCCGCGGTGCGCCTGCGAACCGGGGAGCTGGCCTGGTACGCCGAGCCGCACGAGCCCGTATGCGAAGGGTGCAGTCCGGCGCTGCTGGCCGCCGTCACCGCGATTCCAGGGGTCGTCTTCTCGGGCGCCTACGACGGGCTGTTCCGCGCCTACGACGCGGACGACGGGTCCGTGCTCTGGGAGTTCGACACCAACGGGGACCATGACGCCGTGAACGGGGTGCCGGCCAGGGGCGGATCGATCAACGGTCCGGGCCCGGTGGTCGTCGACGGAATGGTCTACGTCAATTCCGGCTACGCCGCCTTCGGCGGGCGGCCCGGCAACGTCCTGCTGGCCTTCGGCGTCGATTGACGCGGTCCCGTCCTAGCCAGCGTCCTCTTGAACCACGATGCGCCTCTACAGCGAGCTCGCGGCGTGGTGGCCGCTGCTCGACGACCCGGCCGACTACGCGGAGGAGGCCGGCGTCTACGGCGACCTGCTGGCCGAGGCGTGCGACGCGCCGATCGAATCCCTCCTGGAGCTGGGCAGCGGCGGCGGCAACAGCGCGTCCCACCTGAAGGGGCGGTTTCCCCGCCTGGTGCTCGCCGACCTCTCCGAGGACATGCTGGCGGTCAGCCGCATCCTCAACCCGGAGTGCGAGCACCGATTGGGCGACATGCGCACCCTCCGGCTGGGACGCACGTTCGACGCGGTGTTCGTCCACGACGCCGTCTGCTACATGACGACCGAGGAAGATCTGCGGCGCGCCATGGAGACCGCGTGGGTGCACTGCCGCCCGGGCGGCGCGGTGCTGTTCGCGCCCGACTACGTCCGGGAGAACTTCCGAGCCGGAGAGACCGCGGGCGGCTGCGACGAGCGTCCGCCTTCGGGCGCCGCGAGCGCGTGCCCGCGGGGGCTGCGCTACCTGGAGTGGGTCTGGGATCCCGATCCGAAGGACACGGCGTATCTCGTCGACTTCGCGTTCCTGTTGCGCGAGCGCGACGGCTCCGTCCGCGCCGTGCAGGACCGGCACGTCGAGGGGCTGTTCGCGCGCGGCCGCTGGCTCGACCTGCTGGCGAGCGTGGGGTTCGAGGCCCGTGTCGTCCCCCTCGTCCTGTCCGACGTGGAACCGGGCCGTCACGAGATGTTCGTGGCGCGCCGCCCGCGCTGATCAGCGACACCGTACAACCCGGCGCGACGACCGTCGCGGCTCGCCCGAGAAGGATCGGCGATCACGATGCCGCTCGCCCTCGAAGTCTCGCGTTAGATTCACATTGACAGTCTATGCGACGGGCTGTGCTCTTCCCATAGACAGTCTTTGTTATTCGTTCGGTTTGCAGAAGAGAGGGGGGTGACGGCATGGCAGCGCATGACGGAATAGGCGTGAGCGACATCGGTCGGCTTCGGCGCCAGATTGCTCTTCTCTGGGCCGCGATTGCGGTTCTGGCACTCGGGCTGTCAGGCGCCGTGATCCGGATCGCGACGACGACGTCGTCGTCCTCGCCGGACGTGCTGACGGTTGAACGACTGGAGATCATCGAACCCGACGGCTCGCCGGCGCTGGTCCTCGCCAATTCTCAGCGGCCCGCGGTCGCGACCATCGACGGGCACGTGCTGATGGAGGGACAGGAAGAGGAGCGCAGGGGTTTCCCTTCCATCATCTTCTTCGACGGCCAGGGCGACGAGGTCGGCGGCATGCTGTTCGGAGTCAAGGAGACGCCCGGAGGATATCAGGCGGTCCGGCACCTGTCGCTGGATGCGAACGATCAGGATCAGACGGTGGTCCTTGCGCACTACCAGGATCCGGAGGGATCGACTTCGGGCCTCAGGATCTCCGACCGGCCGGCCCATTCACTGCTCGACTCCCTTGCACAACTGGGCTTTTCCGCAGGCGCTTCGAGAGAGCAACTGCAGGCTGCGAGGGAGCAGCTTCCCGAGGACGAAAGGGAGGCTCGGCTGCGGGAGCTGTACGGAACCGACCGCGCCTTCTTCGGTTCGACTCATAGCGGCGAGGCCAGTCTCACGCTCCGGGATGGCGAGGGACGTTTACGCATCGTCATCGAAGCGCCACGCGAGGGAGAACCGTCTATCCGCATTCTGGACGCGGAGGGGGCGGTCGTCCTCCGATTGCCTGCATCCTGATCAAATCGCCCTGTTCGGGATCGTGGACGGCATTGGGACGCACAGTCGATCGTGTCCATCAGGGAGGCTGCAGGTGCCGAATCGGAATCCGGAGATGCTGCGGGGTACCGTCGAGTTGCTGATTCTGACCGCGCTCAGCCGCGGTCCGCACCACGGCTTCGCGATAGCACGCTGGCTGGAGGCCACGTCCGACGACGAGCTGCAACTGGAGGAAGGCTCGCTCTACCCGGCGCTGCACCGCATGGAGCGGCGCGGCTGGCTGGAGGCGGAGTGGGTGATATCGGAGAACAAGCGGCAGGTGAAGCGCTATCGCCTCACGTCCCGCGGCCGCGCCCAACTCCGGAGCGAGACCGAGGGCTGGACGGCGTTCGCCGCGGCCGTCGGCAAGGTGCTGCTGGCCGCGCAGGCTGCATAGCGGAGGTCCGGGGATGGCGCGAGCACCCATGTGGCGGCGGTATCTGCGGTTCTGGGGCTCCGACGTGCGCGCGGACGTCGATGCCGAGCTCGACTTCCACATGCGCGAGCTCACTGAGCGACTCGTGCAGGAAGGTCGCGACCCGGTGGAGGCTGGGGTGGAGGCGGCGCGGCGCTTCGGCGACTATGCCCGCGTAGAGGCGGCGTGCGTCGAGATCGATCGAGGCTGGGAGCGGCAGCGGCGCTGGCGGCAGCTCGTCGCGGACCTGTGGCAGGACCTCCGGATCGGTGCGCGCACGCTCGCGAAGAATCCCGGGATCACGATCTCGGCCGTGGTGGTTCTCGGCCTCGGTCTCGGTGCCGCGATCACGATGCTCAGCGTCATCAATGCCGTCTTCATTCGGCCGTTGCCTTTCCCGGAACCGGAGCGGGTCGCCAGCGTGGTCCGGTACCAACGTTCGGGCTTGACTGCCAGCCATCAACAAGCGGCCGTCGCTTTTCTTCGCGACCGCAGCCGCGCATTCTCGACGCTGGCGGGTATTGGAGTCAGTCCCGGCGTCAATCTCGTCAGCGACCGTGGCTCCACGTACATCCGGAACCTCGAGGTGACCGCGGGCTTCTTCCAGGTCTTCGGTGTCGAGCCAAGGTTGGGACGGGCCTTCTCGCGCGACGACGAGACTGATTCGTCGACGGTGATATTGAGCCATGCCGTCTGGGTCGGTCATTTCGAGGGAGATCCGGGCATCGTCGGCGCAGGCGTGCGGCTTGGCGGCCGGCCGTACACGGTCATCGGGGTCATGCCGTCGGAATTCTGGTCGTTCGAGGAGGCGGACGCCTGGACGCCATTCCGCCCGGACCCGCGCGGCGCCGATCAGAACTATCGGCTGATAGGACGGCTTGCGTCGGGTTGGACCGCGTCGCAGGCTGAGAGCGAGCTCCAGGCGCTGGCCGTGAGCTTGAATGACGAGTTGCTGCCGGCCGCGGGGCTGCCCGCCGCAACGCCTGACGAAGCGAGAGTCGGTGTGCAGTCCTACCGGGACTTGCTGGTCGCTGGAAGTGGCGGAACGGTGTGGCCGCTGACCGCGGCCGTCGGCATCATGCTGATGATCGTTTGCGCCAACGCGGCAGGACTACAGATCGCCCGGGCGGTTGGCCGCCGGCGGGAGATTGCCGTTCGGTCCGCGCTCGGCGGAGGTCGTGGGCGTCTCTTTCGGCAGCTTCTGACCGAGAGCGTGCTGTTGGCGACGGCCAGCGGCGGGGTAGGCGTCGCGGCCGCGGTAGTGAGCGTGCGGGGACTCGTCGCGCTGCAGCCCCAACTCGCTGTCTGGGGCGTCACCGTCGATGCAGCGGTGCTGAGTGGATCGCTCGGGATGGCGGTGGCCACCGGCGTGGCCTTCGGGCTGCTGCCCGGCCTGTTGGCGGTGCGCAGCGAGCCCGCGGACGCCCTCCATGGCGGCCAGTCGCACAGCGTCACAGCGGCCCGGACGTCCTGGATACGCCGGTCGCTCGTCGTCTCCCAGGTCGCCCTGGGCACGGTGCTGCTGGTGGCCGCGGGTGGGTTTCTGCGGACCTTCGTCGGGCTCAGTGCGTCTAATCTCGGTTTCGATCCGGCCAACGTGCTCACCGCGCGCGCGTCTCTCCAGGGGCCGGGTTATCGATCGCGCGATGCCGTGTCGGCGCTCTATCGGCGCACGTTGGCGGACCTGGCGCTGCTGCCTGGCGTGGAAGCCGCCGCAGTTACGAACAACCTGCCGGTCGAGCGCGGCTTGAATCTCCTGATGCGCCGGATTCCGGAGAACGTGATCGTACCGGCGGCGATCGACTGGCGCTATGTTGCGGGGGACTACCTGGGAGTCCTGCGCGTCCCGCTCGTGGCCGGCAGGGCGTTCGGAGAGGCCGACCGTCGCGCGACCGGCCCGCCGGTGGCTCTGGTCAACGAGGCGTTCGCCCGGCGGTTCCGCGACGGGCAGGCGGTGATCGGCAGGCGGCTGCAGATGACCGCCATCGAGGTCGATGATCGGGTGCGCGAGATCGTCGGCGTGCTCGGCGACGTGCGGACTCGTGGCGTCACCGCGACAAGGCCGACGGTGTTCGTGCCGGTCGAGCAGGTGCCGGACGACCTGCTGGGTGCCGTCCACGGGTTCTTCCAGGTGAACTGGGCGCTGCGCACGCGAGACGGAGGGACCGGCCTCGTCCAGTCCGTGGAGCGGGTAGTGCGGGAGGCAGACCCGCTGCTGTCGATCACCGCGTTTCGGACGATGGACGAGGTGGTCGGCGGGGCCCTCGCCGCAACGCGCTTCCGCACGATGCTGCTCGGTCTCTTCGCCGCCGCGGCCTTGACGCTGTCGGCTGCGGGGCTCTACGGGCTCGTCGTCTACGCGGTAGCCCAACGGACGAGAGAGATTGGTATTCGGCTGGCGCTGGGTGCCTCCGGCGGGCGGGTGACGGCGCGTTTCGCGCTGCAGGGCATCGCGCTCGCGGGCCTGGGAGCGGCGGTAGGAGTCGGCGCCTCGGTGATCTTCACGGAGGTTCTCCGCCGCATGACGTCCGACGCGCGGTCGCTCGATGGCTGGACGGTTGCTGGCGTCGTGGTCGTCCTGGCCGCGGTCAGCGTGGCTGCGACCGTCGTGCCGGCGCGTCGGGCCGCGAAGGTCGACCCGATCCTGACATTGCGCGCCGAGTGATCGGCTCGAGCCAGTCCTTCTCCGGGCAGGCGAGAAGCGCGTCCACCAGCCCCTGGTTCCTCGGCGGCTCGGTCAGCACGAGACGGTACTCACCATGTTCGATCCGCTCGATCTCGAATGTCTGGCCCGGTTGGATGCCATCCTGCCGGCGGAGCTCGACGGGCAACACGATCTGGCCCTTCGAGGAGATCGTACTCTTCATCGAAGCGGGCACCCTACCGTTTGTTCTCGGGATCCGGCCACTCTCGCATCGCGACCGCCTGGGCGGCGACAAGTTCTTCGAATTCGTCCGGCCGAACCGGTTGCGCCTCGTAGCCGGCGCGGTCTCTGGCGGCCGCTTGGCGCGAGGTCGGCTTCTGGGTGCGTTCTGCTGCGCGATCCGAGCTCATATTGCCGACCATTGTAGGCTGGCGCACAAAGACGAACACCCGCAAGCGTTTGCGTCGCCGGGGCCGAGGGCGGTTCGGACGCCTGCAAATTTGGCGCGCGCCGGTCGCCGGCGACCTCCGCAAGCGGACGTGTACAATGAATCGACCACCGTGCAACATGGACAGCCATTGACCACACCGACACCGACCGCGCTGCAGCCCACCCTCGAAGAACCGCAGGATTCGCTTCCGGAAGTCTCCATAGACCAGCTTCCAGACCGGCTCAAGGAGGCGGTCGCCCGCCCGGGCTGGACCTCGCTGATGCCGGTCCAGAGCCAGGCGATCCCGTACCTGCTGGCGGGGCGCGACCTGGTCATTCAGGCCCGCACCGGGAGCGGCAAGACGGCCGCGTTCCTGCTGCCGATGCTGGAGCGGCTCGATCCGACGGCGGACCGCACCCAGGCCCTGGTGCTGGTGCCCACGCGCGAGCTGGCCCGGCAGGTGCAGCACGACGCGGAGATGCTGTGGGGCGACAGCGGCTTCCGGACGGTCGCCGTGTACGGCGGCGTCGGCTACGGACCGCAGATCGACGCGTTGAAGGCGGGCGCGCATCTCGTGGTCGCGACGCCCGGCCGCGCCCTCGACCACCTGCTGCGCCGCACGTTCACGCTCGACCACCTGTCGACGCTCGTGTTCGACGAGGCGGACCGGATGCTGTCGATGGGTTTCTACCCCGACATGAAGCAGGTGCAGGGGTACCTGCCGAACCGGCCGATCCACACGACCATGTTCTCGGCGACGTTTCCGGGCTCGGTCATGCGGACCGCGCGGGAGTTCATCGCCGAGCCGGAGTTCCTGACCCTCAGCCGCGACCACGTCCACGTCACCGACACCGAGCACATCGCCTACACCGTGCCGCCGATGGAGAAGGACCGCGCCCTGGTGCGGATCATCGAGGTGGAGAATCCGTCGTCCGCGTTCATCTTCTGCAACACGAAGTCGAACGTGCACTACATCACCGTGGTGCTGCAGCGCTTCGGCTACGACGCCGACGAGCTGAGCGCCGACCGGTCGCAGGCCGACCGCGAGCGGATCCTCAAGCGCGTGCGCGCCGGGACCCTGCGCTTCCTCGTCGCCACCGACGTCGCCAGCCGCGGGCTGGACATTCCCGAGCTGTCGCACGTCATCCAGTACGAGCCGCCGGAGGACGCCGAGGACTACATCCACCGGGCGGGACGCACCGGGCGGGCCGGCGCGGCGGGCGTGGCGCTGTCGCTGGTGAGCGAAGCGGAGACGCTCAGCCTCGATCAGATCGCCAAGCGCTACGGCGTCGAGTTCCAGCAGCGGCCGGTGCCCACCGACGAGGACGTGGCCGCCGTCGTGGCCGAGCGGCTGACCGGGCTGCTCGAGGCCCGCCTGCGCGACCGCGACGCGCTCAAGGCCGAGCGGAGCCGCCGCTTCATCGCGCTGGCGCGGGAGCTGGCCGGCAACGAGGACGAGTCGAAGATCATCGCGATGCTGCTCGACGACTACTACCAGCAGACGCTGCACGCACCGCCCGGCGGGCCCGCCCAGGCGGCGGGGGGGGCTTCCGCGCCGGCCGCGAAGGGCGACGACGTCGGCGGGCCGGCGGGCCGCCCCAGGCGCAAGCCGCGGCGCCGGTCGCGGCGCGGACCCCGCTCGGGCCGGTAAGATTTCACGCACGTTCGAAGGAGAAGATGGATGACCACCGCGGTTGCTGAAGCCGTTCACCCGTTCGATCAGGCCGCCGCCGCCGGCCGCCCCGCGTTCAAGGTGGCCGACCTCGGGCTCGCCGAGCACGGCCGGAACGAGATCCGCCTCGCCGAGCAGGAGATGCCGGGACTGATGGCCATCCGGCGCGAGCACGCCGGCCGGCAGCCGCTCGCCGGCGCGAAGGTCATGGGCAGCCTGCACATGACGGTGCAGACCGCCGTGCTGATCGAGACGCTGACCGCGCTCGGCGCCGACGTGCGGTGGGTGTCCTGCAACATCTTCTCCACCCAGGATCACGCCGCGGCGGCGGTCGCCGTCGGCGGCCCCGGCAGCGGCGGCACGGTCGCCGCGCCGCGCGGCGTCCCGGTCTTCGCCTGGAAGGGCGAGACGCTGCCCGAGTACTGGTGGTGCACGAACGAGGCGCTGGTCTGGCCGGACGGCAGCGGTCCGGATCTCATCGTCGACGACGGCGGCGACGCGACGCTGCTGGTCCACAAGGGCTACGAGTTCGAGCAGGCGGGCGCGATCCCCGCGTTCGAACCCGAGACGGAGCCGGAGGAGTGGGGCGTCATCCTCGATCTGCTGCGCGAGATCCGCGGGCGCGACGCCGCCCAGTGGACCCGCATCAGTCCGGCCATCCGCGGCGTGAGCGAAGAGACGACCACCGGCGTGCACCGGCTCTACGAGATGATGCGGGACGGCACGCTCCTTTTTCCCGCCATCAACGTCAACGACTCGGTCACCAAGAGCAAGTTCGACAACATCTACGGCTGCCGCCACTCGCTCCCGGACGGGCTGGCCCGCGCCACCGACGTCATGCTCGGCGGCAAGGTGGCCGTGGTCTGCGGCTTCGGCGAGGTGGGCAAGGGTTGCGCGCAGTCGTTGCGCGGCCAGGGCTGCCGGGTCGTGGTCACCGAGATCGACCCGATCTGCGCGCTGCAGGCGGCCATGGAGGGCTACCAGGTCGCCACCCTCGAAGAGATGCTGGAGAGCGCCGACCTCTTCATCACCGCCACCGGCAACCGCGACATCATCAGCGCGGCGCAGATGGCGCGCATGAAGGACAAGGCGATCGTCGGCAACATCGGCCACTTCGACAACGAGATCGACATGGCGGGGCTCAAGCGCATCCCCGGCATCGAGCACGTCCCGATCAAGCCGCAGTACGACGAGTGGCGCTTCCCCGACGGGCACAGCGTGCTGGTGCTGGCCGAGGGCCGGCTTCTCAACCTCGGCTGCGCCACCGGCCACCCCAGCTTCGTGATGTCGGCGTCGTTCACCAACCAGGTGCTCGCCCAGCTCGCCCTGCACCGCAACCGGGGCGAGTACGAGAAGCAGGTCTACATGCTGCCGAAGCAGCTCGACGAGAAGGTCGCCCGGCTCCACCTCGATGCGCTGGGTGTCAAGCTCACCGAACTCAGCCGGGAGCAGGCGGACTACATCGGCGTGCCGGTGGAGGGGCCGTACAAGCCGGAGCACTACCGGTATTAGTTCGGGGCAGGTATCGTCGCGTCGTTCCAGCGCGGTACGAGGGACGAGGCACGCCATGGAAAGACGCCGAAGAGTGGCCGCGGATCCACGTGAACAGGCCACGTACACCGTTGCGGAGGCGGCGCACTATCTGGACCTCCCGGTCCCTACGATTCGCTACTGGGCAACCGGACGAGGCAACTGCGAGGCGCTCATCGGCGTGCCGGCGCGCCATCCCGTGTTGCTCTCGTTCCTCAACTTGGCGGAGCTTCACGTGCTGGCGGCAATCCGGCGTGAGCACGCGATTTCGATGCCGAGGGTCCGCGCGGCCATCGGGTACCTGGCGCAACACACCCGGCGCGATTCAGACCGCCGGCATCCCTTGATCAGCGCCGATCTGGAGACGGACGGCCTGGACCTGTTCATAAAGCGCTACGGACAACTGGTCAGCATCAGCCAGGACGGCCAGACGGTCATGCGCGAGATGATGGCGGCCGCCCTGCATCGAATCGATCGCGACCCCCAGGGGGTCCCCATCAAGCTCTATCCATTCACTCGGAGCAGCATCGACGACGCCCCGGCCCTGATCGTGATCGATCCGACCTTGGCCGCCGGCCGACCGGTGCTGAAGGGCACTGGTCTGGTCACCGGAGTCCTCGCTGAACGGTACAAAGCCGGCGAATCCGTTGCTCAACTGGCGCGAGACTATGAGCGCAGCAAGGTGGAGATCGAAGAAGCGATCAGAATTGAACTCCGGACGGCAGCCTGAAGAGCCCACCCTGAGAGGATTGTTTCATCCTTCGACCAACGTCGCACGCGAATCGGAACGGCCGAGTCCGACGGTTTCTGGCGATCAGCGAGCACCGAGCGAGTCCAGCGTCCAGCGGCAGCGACGGCGGACGGCTTCCTCGAGCCGGCCGTAGGCTTGCGCGTCGCCGTGGACGAGCGCGAACGCTTCGCGGGCGGCCCGGGCGGTACCGGGGAGTTCGTTCGCCAGTTCCCGGACGCGGTCGAGCAGACGGCGTGGCGGCATCCCCAGCTCATCGGCGAAGGCCGACCAGTCGGTTCGCGTGATGCGCTCCGGTGCATCGTGTTCACCGATACGGAATGCCATCTCGCGTGCCCATGTTCCGGGGTGCAATAGGTTGAGGAACTCGATGGAGATCAGGTCGTAGAACGGCGCGAGCGTGGGGACGGCCTGCTCTGGACCGTAAAGCAACGCGAGGTTCTTGCCGTGCCCGTCCCAGTTGCCGATAAGGCAGTTGAGTATCTGCCAGTCGCGCAGGTGTGCGAGCGCTTCGGCGGGATGGGCCGTATGCGTGCGTAGCAACTCCGCGACGTCGCCGAGCGACGGTCCGCCGTCTCGCTGGTACTTGAGGGCATTGGAGAGTCCCAGTGCCTGAAGCAGGTCTTCCTGGTGCAGTCGCGTGAGCCGGCCGTGAGGACCTCGCGCGCGGTCGTAGCGGTCGATTTGCAGGAACGGCACGCCTTCGTCCGTGCCGGCACGGACGAATTCGGTTTGCACGACCGGCAGGCCGACCTGTCGGGCGATGTCGTTGGCGATGCATTCGGAGACGCACACCCATCGCACGGTCTCGAACTTCAGGAGGTGGCTCGACGGGTTCGCGCGGTCCGGCAGCGCATAGGACTCTCCGTCGAAGATGACAGGCTGCTTTTCCTGCGTGCCGGCCAGGGAGAATCGTTGCCTCTCACCAACCACGAGGGTGGCTTGCTCGCCGAGGGAACGGACCAGCAAGTCGATCTGCGCCTGCGTCAGCGTCTCCGGTGGTGCCGGTCGGGTTTCGGGTTCGACACCGGCAGGCAACACACTGAGGGCGCCGGCGCAATCTTCGCCGATAGCGAACAGGAGTCCGGCGTCGTCTTCGGGTGCGATCCCGCGTTGTCGGCAGACCCGCTGCCGTGTTCCGCCTTCCGGCAACAGGCCGGCGAAGAAGGCGTGGGCATCCACCTCTTCGTCGCCGAGAGACAGAGGCAGATGAATGGAGACCGGAAACCCGCCACCGTCCAGCCAGGCGCCGTCGTAGGCAAAGCGCAGAACGCGGTCTTCGTCTTCCCGTAGCGCGCCGACCCGTCGGTCTTCGTGCCAGACGGTGCCGCGCCTCCCGTTCACGGCGCGTCCCCGGTCCTGGCGGCCAGGGTAGAGCGGTGCTGTCGCGCCAGCAGCCGCTCGGCGTCGTCCCGTGTCAGGATTACCATCTCCAGACCCAGTGCCTGTAGCGCCTGCATGACCCTGCCCAGGGAGGCATTGGGCTTGCCGCGTTCGAACTCCGAAAGGAAGCGTGTCGTCAGGCCGGACACGGAATACACGCTGTCCAGAGTCAATCCCTGCCGCTTGCGTTCACGTCGTGCCAGTCGGCCCAGGCCCTCGGGCGATCGAACTCGTGCGGGCGGCAAGAACTGTGGGGCGGAAGCGTCGACGGGCATCGCACATGCTCCAGGAAGGATTTTTTACTGATTCGTAATTTACACCATCTGGGCGGGGGGCGGCCAAGCGAATTTTACCGATTCGTAATTTTGGCTTCCCAGGCGGGAGGACTCATCAAGATTTTACGGATTCGTAATTCCATTCCCGGGTGGACGACGTGATCTGGCCTGGATGGTACGCACGCCGCGACCCTGAACGGCGGCTCAGTCCCGCCGCCGGGGGCTCGCGTAGGCCCGCAGCAGCTTTTCCTGCGCGTTGATCCGGCGGGCGTGCGGCTTGCCGCGGATCGGCCGGTAGGAGCCGTCGGTCTGCAGCTCCATGGCGCGGTCGGTGTCGGCGAGCATCGCCTGCAGGACGACGTCGTGCAGGTGCGAGCGCAGGTCGGGGTCGCGCACGTGGCACAGCGCCTCGACGCGGCGGTCGAGGTTGCGCTCCATCAGGTCGGCGCTGCCGATGAGCAGCTCGGGCCGGCCGTCGTTGGCGAAGTAGTAGAGCCGCGAGTGCTCGAGGAAGCGGCCGACGACCGAGCGGACGCGGATGGTGTCGCTGATGCCGGGGATGCCGGGCCGGAGGCAGCAGACGCCGCGGACGATCATCTCGATCGGCACGCCGGCCTGCGACGCCCGGTAGAGGACGCGGATCATCTCCGGGTCGGCGACCGAGTTGTTCTTGACGATGATGCCGGCGCGGCGCCCGGCGCGCGCGTGCTCGGCCTCGCGCTCGACCAGCCTGGTGAAGGCCGGACGCAGGTGGTGCGGCGCCACGAGGAGCTCCTCGTAGTCCTCCTTGCTGGAGTACCCCGTCAGGTAGTTGAAGACCTCGGTCACCTCGTCGAGCACCGCCGGCCGGGCCGTGAAGACGCCGAAGTCGGTGTAGACCTGCGAGGTCACGCGGTTGTAGTTGCCGGTGCCGACGTGTACGTAGCGGACGATGCCGTCCTGCTCCTGGCGCACGACCAGGCAGAGCTTGCAGTGCGTCTTCAGGTTGAGCAGCCCGTAGACGACGTGGATGCCGGCCGCCTCCAGCCGGTGCGCCCACTCGATGTTGTTGCGCTCGTCGAAGCGCGCCTTCAGCTCCACCAGCACCGCCACCTGCTTGCCCGCGTCCGCCGCCTGGATCAGCAGATCGAGCAGCGGCGAGTTCGGGCCGATGCGGTAGAGCGTGATCTTGATGCCGATCACATGGGCGTCGTCGACGGCCGCGCGGAGGAACGCCTCGACCGCCGAGAATGACTCGAACGGGTGGTGGACGAGCCGGTCGCGTTCCTGGATGGCGTTGAAGATCGCCTCGCCTCCTTCGTCGGGCCAGAGGGCGCGCGGCGAGAACGGCTTGTCCTTGAGCCGCGGATGGTGCAGCTTCGTCAACGCGCTCCAGTCGCCGTAGCCCATGCGCCCGGCAGTGCGGACCACGACGTCCTCTTCGATCTCGAAGTTCTCGACCAGGATGTTGAGAACGCGGGCCGGCATGGACGCCTCGACCAGGAGCTGCGAGAGGTCGCCGTAGCGCAACTCTTTCAGCGTGCGGTCGACCGACTCGAGCAGGTCGTCGGCCTCGTCCTCCTGGATCACCATGTCGGTGTCGCGGATGATGCGGAAGAGATACGTCTCGCGTACCGCGATTCCCGGAAACAGGCTCGCGACGTTCAGCTTGACGACATCCTCGAGCAGCGCGAACGAATCGCCCGCCTTGCCGGCGACCGACGCCGGAATCGGGATGAAGCGCGCCAGCACGTCCGGCAGCTTGACGCGCGCGAACCGCGTGCGGCCGTCGTGCTCCACGACGACCGCCAGGTTCATGCTCAGGTTCGAGATGAACGGAAACGGGTGTCCGGGGTCGAACGCGAGCGGCGTCAGCACCGGATGGATGTTCCGGCGGTAGTGGTCGTGCAGGTAGGCCTCGACCGCCGGGGTGTAGTCGGCCGGGTCCAGGATCCGGATGCGGTGCGTGGCCAGCAGCGGGCGCAGGACGTCGGACCAGCAGCGCTCGACATCGTTCATCATCCGCTTGGTCCGGACGCGGATGGCGTCGAGCTGCTGCTCCGTGCTCATGCCGTCCGGCGACAGCGCCTCGCTTTCGGAACGGAACTTCCGCAGCAGCGTCGCCACCCGGACCATGAAGAACTCGTCCAGGTTGGTCGAGACGATGGAGAGGAACTTCACCCGCTCGAGCAGCGGGTGGCGTTCGTCCTGGGCCTGCAGCAGGACCCGCTGGTTGAACTCCAGCCAGCTCAGCTCGCGGTTGATGAACAGTGCCGGGTTCTCGAGGTCCGTGGGATCCGGTCCCTCGTTGGCAAGAGCCGTGGTTGCTTCCGAGACTTCGGTGAGGCTGGCCATGCGGGTAAACGAAAAAGCCCATCATAGCAGCGCCCAGCGCTTCCGGCCTGCTACGATGGGCAGCCGCTTATGACTTCCACTCCCACGGCAAGCCTGGCCAGCTCCGAGCGCGGCCGGGCGCTGACGATTCTGGCCGCCATCCTGTTGATGCTCGTGGTCGACTGGCTCCCGGAGCCGGCGCCGCTCGAGCGCGCCGGCGACGTCATCGCCCTGACCCCGAACGGCAAGGCGTGCCTGGCGATCCTGGCCTTCGCCATCACGCTGTGGGTGACCGAGGCGATTCCGTTCGCGGTCACCGCGCTGTTCGTGCTGCTGCTGGTCCCGATCTTCGGGATCGCCGACTACGCGACGACGGTCCGCGCCGGGTTCGGCAACCCGCTGATCACCTTCTTCATCGGGGTGCTGTTTCTCTCCACCGGCTTCACGCGGTCGGGGCTCGGCACCCGGCTGGTGCTGCACATGCTGCGCATCGTCGGCACCCGCACCGACCGGGTGCTGCTCGGCTTCCTGGTGATCGGCGCCATGCTGTCGATGTGGATCACCGACATGGCGGTGGCCGCGGTGCTGCTGCCGCTCGGCGTCGGGGTCCTGAAGGACGCGGGGCTGAAGCCGCTGCAGAGCAGCTACGGGCGGGCGCTGATGATCTCCTGCGCCTTCGGTCCCCTGATCGGCGGCATCGGGACCCCGGCGGGCGCCGGCGCCAACCTGGCCGCGGTGGGCTACCTGCGCGAGCTGGCCGGCGTCGACATCTCGTTCGCGCGCTGGATGGCCTTCGGGTTTCCGGCCGCAATCCTGATGATCCCGGTCTGCTGGCAGATTCTGCTGCGCGCTTTTCCGCCGGAGATCGATCACCTGCCCATCGGGCGGAAGGGCATCGACGAGCGGATCGCGGCCCTCGGCCGTCCGACCCGCCTGGAGATCTGGACCGTCGCGGTTTTCGCCGGGACCATCACGACGTGGCTGACGACGCCGCTGCTCGCGGAACTGAGCGGGGGCCTCATCGATCCGCCGACGCAGGCGGTGGCGCTCGGGGGCGGCCTGCTGCTGTTCCTGCCGGGGCTGCGCGTGCTGGTCTGGAAGGAGGCCCAGCGCGACATGGACTGGGGCGGCGTCGTCCTGATCGTCGCCGGACTCTCGCTCGGGGTGATGGTGTTCGAGACCGGGGCGGCGCGCTGGCTCGCGCAGGTGATGCTGGGGCGGCTGGCCGACGTGCCCGGCGTGCTGCAGCCCTTCGTCATCGTCCTGGTGGTGGCGGCCCTGCACATGCTGTTCTCGAGCAATACGGTCACCGGGGCGATCATCATGCCGATCCTGATCGCGCTCGCCCAGGACCTCGGCCTCGACATCTGGACCATCGCGGCGCCGGCGGCGTTCACGTCGACGCTCGCCTTCATCCTCGTGACCGAGAGCCCGACCAACGTCCTGCCGTACTCGGCCGGCTACTTCTCGATCCGGGACATGGCGAAGGTGGGCATCGTGATGACCTTTGGAGCGGCGGCCTGCGTCACGATCGCCGTCGTGGGGGTGCGGGCCCTCGGCGGGGGGTAGTCGGAGCGACCGGGCGCGGCCGCGCGACGAGACGGGGAGCCGCGGGCCGCCGAGATGAAACCGATGCTGGAAACGCTGATCCGGGACGTGCGCTACGGCCTGCGCTCGCTGTTGCGATCGCCGGGCTACGCCCTGATGGTGGTGCTGACCCTCGGGCTCGGCATCGGCGCGAACACCGCCATCTTCAGTCTCGTCAACGGCGTGCTGCTGCGGCCGCTGCCCTACGCCGACGGGCACGAGCTGGTGCTCGCCCGCCAGCAGGCGCAACGGGCCGGGTCGGCGAACATCCCCTTCTCGGTCAAGGAGATCGGCGACTACCGGGAGCAGCTCGCGACCCTCGACGGCTTCGTCGAGTACCACGGCATGTCGTTCACGCTGCTCAACCGGGGCGAGCCGGACCGCGTGCTGACCGGGGTGGTGTCGGCGAACTTCTTCGACGTGCTCGGCGTGCAGCCGCTGTACGGCCGGACGTTCCGCGACGGCGACGACGATCTCGGCGCCGAGGCCGTGCTGGTCCTCAGCTACCCGTACTGGCGGCAGCGCTTCGGCGGCGACCCGGACATCGTGGGCCAGGTCTTCGAGATGAACGACCGGCCGCATACGGTGGTCGGCGTCCTGCCGCCGGTGCCGCAGTACCCGCGCGAGAACGACGTCTACATGCCGACGTCCGCCTGCCCGTTCCGCGCCCGCGCCGAGGCCCGCATGGAGGAGGACCGCACCGCGTTCCGCGGCATGACCGCGTTCGGCCGGCTGGGGCCGGGCGTGGGCGTCGACCGCTTCGGCGCGGAGCTGGCCACCGTGGCGGCCCGGCTGCAGGACGACTTTCCGGAGACCTATCCCGCCGATTCGGGCTACACCGCCGTCACCCTGCCGCTTGCCGATGAGCTGACGCGCGAGGCGCGCCCCACGCTGCTGATCCTGTTGGCCACGACCGTGCTCGTGCTGTTGATCGCATGCGCGAATGTCGCGAATCTCACGCTGGCGCGGATGAGCCGCCGCGAGCGCGAGCTGGCTCTCCGGTCGGCCCTCGGCGCGGGCCGCGCGCGCCTGCTGCGGCAGTTGGTGACGGAAGCGAGCCTGCTGGCTCTTACCGCCGGCGCCTTCGGGCTGCTGGTGGCCTGGCTCAGCCTCGATCTGCTGGTCGCCTTTGCGGCGCTCTTCACGGCCCGCACCACGGAGGTGGCGATCGACGGTTGGGTGCTGGCCTTCACGCTCGGCCTGTCGCTGCTGACCGGGATCGTTTTCGGCAGCGCACCCGCCCTGACGGGACGACGCGACGTCGCGGTGGCGCTGAAGGAGGCGGGAGCGCAGACCACCGACACGCCGGCCCGGCGCCGCATGCGCGGGCTGTTGACCGCTTCGCAGGTAGCCGCCGCCTTCGTGCTGCTGATCGCCACCGGGCTGCTCCTGACCAGCTTCTACCGGTTGCAGCAGGTGGATACCGGCTTCGATCCGGAGAACGTCCTTACCGCGGAGGTCTTTCCGAACTGGTCGAAGTACACGACGGCCGAGAGCCGCCGCCAGCTCTTCACCGACGTGCTGCAGCGGTTGCAGGACCGGCCCGGACTGTCCGCGGCGGCCGTCGCCAACGGCTTCCCGATGGCGAGCGAGGTGGGCCAGCAGCAGCGGTTCGCCATCGAGGGGCGGACCTACGAGGACCCCGATCTGCGTCCCGAGCTCGAAACGCGCGTCATCAGCCCGGACTACTTCGCGACGGTCGGCGTGCCGCTGCTCGCCGGCCGGACGTTCACGCGGCTCGACGACGCGGAGACCACGCCGGTGGCGGTCGTCAGCCGCTCGCTGGCCGAGCGCCACTGGCGGGAAGGACGGAGTCCCCTCGAACAGCGGATCACCCTGGACGACGGGGAGACCTGGATCACCATCGTCGGCATCGTCGGCGACGTGCGCGACCACGGGCTCGACCGCGAGCCGCCGGACCAGCTCTACCGCCCGTTCCTGCAGGGGGCGGGTTCGCCGACCCGCGTCCTGGTGCGGGCGCGCACGGATCCTCTGGCCCTGAGCGGGCAGGTGCGGGCCGCCGTCCACGCCGTCGATCCCGAGCAGCCGGTGGAGAACTTCCGGACCCTGGCCGAGACCCGCGCCGGCACCACCGCGCCGCGGCGGCTGTCGGCGGTCCTGCTCGCGCTCTTCGCGGCGCTCGCCCTGATCATCACCGTGACCGGCATCGCCGCGGTCATCGCCACCTCGGTGAGTCACCGGACCCGCGAGTTCGGGTTGCGCCTGGCCCTCGGGGCCGAACGGACCTCGATCCTGACCATGGTCCTGCGTCAGGGGCTGGCCCTGGTGCTGGCGGGGCTGGTCATCGGCGCGGCCGCCGCCGTCGCGCTCTCGCGTTCGCTGTCCAGCTTCCTCTTCGCGACCGAGCCGACCGACGCCGGCGTCTTCGTGATGGTGTCGCTCGTCTTCGTCGCCACCGGGCTCGCCGCCTGCTACCTGCCGGCGCGGCGGGCCATGGGTGTCGACCCGCTCGTGGCGCTTCGGGACGAGTAGCGCGAAGTACCATGAGCGGCACGGGAATGCCGGTCGGGGGATGTGGTATAGCTACCGGGCATGGCGGCTACGCGACGCCGGGTAGCGTTCACCAGCCGCCGACGCGCTCGGCGCTCGGTGCCGCCATCGACTGCCGGGACGGACGGGCTGTGTCCGAGTTGCGATCTCGCCTGAATCGAGCATGAGGTAACAGATGACAACCACCTTTCGGAATGCCGCCATACGGTTGCTCGTCGCGATCTGCGTCGCGCTCCCGATTGCTGTCAGCGTCTTTGGGCCGGCCCCGGCCGCCGCGCAGGAGGCGCCCCGCTACGAGCTCGATCCCCTCTGGCCGAAGCTGCCGTTCGGCGAGCAGTGGCTCACCGGCGGCCTCGGCGGGATGTGCGTCGGCGGGGAACGGATCTTCATCCTGAACCGGCAGAACGTCGTGCCCGCCGACCTCGACGGATCCCGACTGGCGCCGCCGATCATCGAGCTCGACGCCGAGGGGAACGTGGTCCGGGGCTGGGGCGATCCGGCGCGGATCGGCGACCGGCTGCACGACTGCCACGTCAACGCCGACGGCAGCCTCTGGGTGGTCGCGGCCGGGACCGGCGTGGTGCAGAAGTACGCGGGTGACGGCGGTGAGCTGCAGCAGCAGATCGGCGAGACGGGAAAGTACGACTCCTCCGACGGCACCCGCCAGGGCGAGCCGCTGAACTCCGACCGCGCGCAGTTCTTCCTGCCGGCGAGCATCGATGTCGACGAGGGGACCGGCGACATCTACGTGGCCGACGGGGAGGTCGGCGGCGGCAACTACCGGATCGCGGTGCTCGACAGCGAGGGCAAGTTCCTGCGGCAATGGCCGCTCCACCGCACGGCCGGCGAGGACATCGTGCCGCTGCCGCACTGCTTGCGGGTATCCAACGATGGCCTAGTCTACGTTTGCGACCGGCGGGCGGACCGCATCCAGGTCTACGACCGGATGGGCGAGTTCGTCCGCAACATCGACCTGGCGTTCGACCCCGTGACGCCGCGCGACGCCAGCCGCACCGGCACCCGCGGGACCGCGGTGGTGCTGGCGTTCTCTCCCGACCCGGAGCAGCGCCTGCTGTTCGTCCTGAACCAGAACAGCGTGATGGTCGACGTGGTCGACCGGCAGAGCGGCGAGGTGCTGACCAGCTTCGGCGGCGGTCCGGGGCGCTACCGTGGGCAGTTCACGCTGCCGCACGGCATCGGCGTGGATTCGGAGGGCAACGTCTACGTGGCCGAGCAGGAGGGCCGGCGGATCCAGAAGTTCGTGCCCGTTGCGCCGTGATGACGGTCGCCGTTCGAATCTGCGATGGTGAGAGCCACGTCGACACGCGGGCGCTTCCGCGGCGGGGAGTCCAGCCTCCTTGGCGCCGAGACGATCCTGCACTACACTGCACTACAGGATGAGCAAGGACCACGTCTACAGTTGGCGGTTGCGGGGTGACCTGAAGGAGGCACTCGGGGAAGCTGCGCGCGACGAAAAGGTGAGCGTTGCCGACCTCCTGGAACGGATTGCCGGCGACTGGCTTGCGCGCAGGTCTTCGACGAGAGACGAAGCGGAGATTCAACGCCGGCTCCACGCTGCGGCGGCAGTGTGCGTGGGGAGCGTTCGCGGTGGCGACCCCAACCGAGCCCAGGAAGCCGGGGACCGGGTGCGGTCCCTATTGGCGCGCAAACATGCGGGCTAGGACTCTGCGCTGCAGAACGCAGCGAAGCGAAGTGCTGCGGCGCGGAGTCATGGAGTGGGGGGATGGGCCGAAAACGCCGAGCCGGCGAGGCGTTTCGGGGCGCTAACGGACTCATAGACACGGGCGCGATGCTGGCGCTCCTGGACGCGGACGATCGGTGGCACGCCGGTTGCGCCGCGGCATTCGCTGGCCTGCGGTTGCCACTCGCCACGACCGCAGCCGTGCTCGCCGAATTCTTCCATCTGCTCGGCCGCCGACCCGCAGACATTGCCGCTGCCTGGCGCTTCCTGCGTTCTGGTGCGGTCACGGTGCTCCCGATTGGCGACGACGATCTTCCCGCGCTGGATGCCCTGATGAAGCGTTACGCCGATCGCCCGATGGACTTAGCGGACGCGACCCTGGTTCACCTGGCGCAGAGAGAGTCGATAGCGACTGTCTTCACCATCGATCATGACGATTTCGAGACCTATCGCGCCGGTCGCCGCAGGTTTCGGATCGAACCAGGGCGTTGGCATCGGTGATTGGAGCGCCTTCTCCTCGATTTCCGCCAGGCTGGGCGGCAGCTTGCCGCACGCCCCGGCTTCGCGCTGGCCGCAGTAGTCATCCTGGCCGTCGGCATCGGCGCCAACGCTGCGACCTTCAGCATCGTCAACGGGCTCCTCCTGCGACCGTTGCCGTATCCGGATTCCGAGGCGATCGTGAGCGTGGGACAGGCGCCGTTGGGCAGTCCGGGACCGGCCATCCTGGAGACCAACGAGCTGCGGCGGCTGTGGGAAGAGGCGCGGTCGTTCGAGGAGCTCGCCGCTTTCTCGCCGTCCGCCTTCGTGTGGGACGGTCCGGACGGCCCGGTCACGCTGTTCGGAACGGCGGTGACGCCGTCTCTCTTTCCGTTGCTGCGGGCGATGCCGCGGTTGGGTCGGCTCTTCACGGAGGCGGAGGCGGTCGAGGGCGCACACCAGTTCGTGCTGCTGAGCCACGGAGCCTGGACGAGGCGGTTCGCATCCGACCCGGACGTCATCGGCGCCCCGATCGTGTTGAACGACGAGCCGCACACCGTGCTCGGGGTGCTCCCGGACGGCTTCGAATCCTCTTTCTACGGGACGGAGGTCTGGACGCCGCTCGTCGTGCCGCCGTACGAACCGGAAACGATCGTCGACGGTTCCCTCGTCATCATGAGCGCGTTCACGGGGGTGGGACGGCTGCGGGACGGCGTGTCGCCGGCACAGGCGGAAACCGAAGTCCGCACGATCCTCGAACGGGGATCCGAGCGCCCGCTGCCCACGAGTCTCGACTTCGAGACGCGGGTGATGTCCTTGCGCGAGGAGCGGGGGCGGCCGTTCCGGCCCGCGCTCCTGATGCTCGCCGCGGCAACGGGGCTGGTGCTGCTGATGGCGTGCGCGAACGTGGCCGGGCTGTTGCTGGCGCGCGGGGTCGTGCGGCAGCGGGAGCTGGCCGTCCGGGGCGCGCTCGGTGCGGGACGGGGCCGG
This sequence comes from Acidobacteriota bacterium, assembly GCA_009861545.1. NCBI lineage: Bacteria > Pseudomonadati > Acidobacteriota > Acidobacteriota bacterium. The sequence goes on from VXME01000120.1 coordinate 30,406, forward strand.
ATCGTCCGCCAACTGCTCACCGAGAGCGTCGTCCTGGGTGTTGCCGGCGGGGCGGCCGGCCTCGCCGTGGCGGTCGGGATCGTGCGCGCCGCGCCGGTGCTGATGCCGCGCAACGTGCCCGGGCTCGCCGAGGTGGGTGTGGATGGCGCCATGCTCGCGTTCACCGCCGCGGTGTCGGTGGTCTCCGGCCTGCTGTTCGGCACGGCGCCGGCGCTTGCCTGGTCGCGGGTCGATCTGGCCCGTACCCTCAACGAGGCGGGTGCGTCGGCCGGCGGCTTCGGCCGGCTTCGGGCCAATCGGGGACAGGCAGCGCTGGCGGTGACGCAGGTGGTGCTGGCGCTCGTGCTACTGACAGGCGCCGGATTGCTGCTGCGCAGCTTCGTGTCGCTGGTCACGCTCGATCTCGGCTTCGAGCCCGCCAATGTGGTGGTCGCGCGCATCATGGATCCTGCCAGTACCCGCCTGTTCACCCGCGGCGGGCGGATCGAGTCCGACGAGGTCGAGGCAATGAACGCTGCGGCCCGGAGCGCCACGGAGACGCTGCTGGCGCGATTGGAGCGGATCGCGATCCTGCCCGGTGTGGACGCCGTGGCGCTGTCGTCGAGCATGCCGCTCAACCGCACCGGTTCGGTCCGGCCGTTCACCGTCGCGGGCCGCCCCGCGCCCGCCGATCCGCGTGAGCGACTGGAGGCGCGCATCCTGGAGGTGAGCCCGGATTACGCCGACGTGGTGCGGCTCCACCTGCAGGCCGGCCGGTTCTTCACGGATCGTGACAGGACAGGCAGCCCGCGGGTCGCCGTGGTCAGCGAGTCGTTCGCCCGGGCGGCGTTCGGCGGCGAGCCGGCGGTTGGGCAGCGCCTCGTGTCCGCCCTCCCGTTTCCGGGCTTCTGGGGCCGCCGCGACAGGCCGGGCGGCGAGGGAAGCGGCAACGAGCCGTGGGAGGTCATCGGCGTCGTTGCCGACGTCACGTCGCCCTTCCGTGGCGAGTCCTTCGGACCGGCCGACGCGGGTGACGTCTACCTGTCCATGCTCCAGCCCGACCAGGACGGGATGCCCTCGTTCGGCAGCCTGCCCGTCGTCGCCGTACGCACCGCGGGCGATCCGCTCGCGGTGATTCCCTTTCTGCAGGAGGCGCTCGCCGACGTGTCCCCGGGGGCGCAGGTCAACGCAATGGCGCTCGAGACGATCCTGTCGGCAACGGCCGCGCAACCGCGCTTCTACGCCTTGTGCGCCTCGATCTTCGGGGGCGTGGCGCTGCTGCTCGCGGCGTTCGGCCTCTACGGTGGAAATGGCAAGTTGAAAAGGGACCCCCGTGGCAACGTGAAAAGGGACCCCC